>NZ_JBSYOP010000027.1:0-119727 GCF_058244685.1 Candidatus Thiodiazotropha sp. AKAK2
GATTCATCAAGGTTCACAATACGCACAGCGCCAAACCTTTTAAGTGGAGCAAACCTGCAGCCAACATTATTGCTGCTGTGGGCCGAGCCAAGAATGCGTTACACAATTAACCGCATGGCCCACTAGGCGCCAACCCATCGTTGTGTGTATGTGGCCTGAAATGGCTATCGTATCCAATAAACTACTTCGTGATATGGCACTTCGCTTCCTTAAATGTGCGATAAACGATCTCAGGCATCCATTCGGTTTTCAAGCTTCTTAAAAAATCGTTCAACTGGGTTATTGTCCCAGCAGTTTCCGCATTGCCGGCATCACCAACACCCGGTGCCGGCGGCCAGGTGCAAACACCCCAGGAAAGCGGGTAAGGCTGACTCTTGGCCGGGGTGTCATCGCAGACAGCCGGGTGACGCACAAGGATGTGCCATCTATTCCAGCAACTCAAAAATCACAGGCGTGGTGCCGTCATGCGATGTCGTCTTGAGCTCGCAGTGCAGCATAAGCTGATACAAGTCATGATGAAATGACAGTGTGAGAAGAATCTGGGCGGTCCCATTGATAAGGATGAGTCTTATATTGGCGGCGAGAAGCCCGGTAAACGTGGACGGGATTCGCGTAACAAAATCCCTTTCGAAGCCGCCATTGAGATGAGGCAGGACGGCAGGCCACTTAAGATTCATCTATGCCGGATACGTGGTTTTCGTAGTACGGAGATTACCCGATATGCCAAAGCCAGATTGGTTTCGGGTAGTACCGTCTATTCGGATGAATTGTACTGTTTCAAGGCAGTCACCGATACCGAGTATGAGCATATTGCTCTTTTTATGGATGGTGGAAGAAAGAGCGTCCGGCTGTTCATCTTCAAATGAGTGAATACTATGCTGGGATCTTTTCATGCTATTCGTGAAAAACATGCGCCTCGCTATTTAACAGAGATCGAGTATCGATTTAATCGTCATTTCAATTTTCCAGAAATGATCGAGCGGCTACGCTTTGTTGCTCTATGCACATCACCGATGCCATATCGTCTCTTGAGGATGGCTGAGTTTATGGGTAATCAGGAAATTTTTTTTGGTTGCTTGGGTGTTATTCAGAGATCTTGCTCAAAAATCGCAATGGTACAGGGATCTCGTTAACGTAACTCTTAATGTGAAAGCAGAAAGTAAATCTTGAACTCAACAAACTGGATTGATTATGAATAACAAAGTTATCGGAATTGTGTTCATGATTGCTGGTGTTGTTTTGGCAGCATGGGGTTACAACATTTATGATCCTGCTGGTTTTCAGGTTAGCAGCGTCTTAAGTGATGACGCACCAATTGAGGCTTGAGCTGGTATGGTGGGTGGTGCCATTTGTATCGTATTTGGCGTCTTAAAAGTAAAGTAAAAATAACATACAGGGTCCAAGAGAAAATGTTTCTAAATATAAAGATTATTCCGCTCCGGCCTTGTTTATTAAGGAAGCTTAAGAAAACAGGTTCGGGTTAGACAGCGTTTGTTTCTGATATTAGAGTTTATGTTCGCTGATGATGTTTTTTTCAGGTTCAATCTCGTTTTTTTTAAATGAAATGCTACTATTATCGTACACTGCAGGATGCTCGCCTGCAGCATAGGAATGGTGCCGGAGGGATTCAATCGATATCAAAATAATCAAATCTATGAGAGAGAGGATCTATATGAATAACAAGCAACGCGTTGCCGTGTTTGGCATACTTTCATCCATTTGTCTGGTGTTCTCCGGTTCCGTATTCGCGGCCAGCCTATCCGACATGGCAAAGGAATGTGATGAGTGTCATGGCAGCAACGGCAACAGCACAGATGACAAGGTTCCTTCGATAGCCGGTTTTTCCGAATCCTCAATGGTAGATATGATGGAACAATACAAGGCGGGGGATCGACCTGCGGACAAGTACAAGCCCAGTGGTGGCGAGGAAACCGACATGCAGGTGATTGCCAAGGATATGAGTGACAAGGATATCAATGCGATCTCCGCCCACTACGCCAAGCAGACTTTCAAACCCATCAAACAGGATTTCGATGCAGTGGCCGCCAAACGGGGTGCAGAAGTGCACGACAAGCTATGTGAAAAATGCCACTCGGAAGGCGGCGCCAATGCCGATGACGACGCAGCAATCCTGGCAGGTCAGTGGCGCGGCTATCTGGAACGACAGTTCGCATTGATCACCTCGGGCGAACGCGAAACGACAAAAAAGATGAAGAAGAAAATGAAGAAGGTCAAAGACGAAGACATTCAACCGCTGATCGAGTTTTACATCAGCAAACAATGAATTGACATTCCACGGCGGCCGTCATCTCGTATTGGTTGGAGATGCCCGGCCGTCTAGTGTGTCATCATTGTTTTCCCGGCACGACGTGCGAGCCGAATGGGTGCATACACCCACCCAGCAGGAATTGACTGCAAGGGCGCAAAGTGATCACGCTGCAGACCATCACGGCGAGGGAAGAGGATGATCGGTTATCGCCAAGCTAATGTAGTTGAGCCAGACTGGGGAAGAGATATAGATCCAGAATTTTATTTCTCAAACTCTGGCTGAAGCGATCGATGAATGCATTTTGGTTTGGCTTACCCGGCTACTATGTAGTCGATAAAGATAGCATTGGCTTGGCACCATTCGACAAAGATACCGCCCAGGAACTCAGAGCCATAGCCCACCCGAAGTACATCTGGCAGGCCCCTCGTCTCTTTCAAACGCTCGAACACCCGGACTAGGCGAGCAGCACGAAGTGAGGTGTCGATTTTGATCACCAGCGACTCCCGGTTAAAATTGTCGATCACGTTGAACATACCGAATCGTGATCCTCGAGTCTGAGGAACAAACAGAGGAATTGGATCGCAATCTGGTAGGCGCTTCTTCGTCGACCTGGACTGATTTAATCCCAACTTCATAGTACACCCGGTAAATCTTCTTGTGGTTCCAGGGGTAGCCCCAGAGAGCAAGAATATCCCGATATTTCCAGAAGCCGAAACGGGGAAATTCCTCCGTCAGCTGATTCAAGGCATCAATACCCGGCTTGTCTGCTGCATCCAGTCAATTGGCTGTTGATAGAACGCGGTGCGAGACAAGCGTACACAGCGACAGCTCCGGGATATGGAAATGTCATGATTCTGAATCATGTACTCAGCCGCCTCACATCTTTCAGACGGTCTTAGAGCTTTTTTCCAATCAGGTCCTTCATTGCCCTGTTTTCCAGTGCTAGATTTGCAAACATGCGTTTCAAATGCGAGAGTTCGGCTTCCATCTCTTTCTCCGTTTCAGTTCCGAGGCGGACATGCCTCCGTACTTCGGTTTCCAGTTGTCGTAGGTCGCCTCGGAAGTGCCGTGTTTACGACAGAGATGAGCAACCTTCATGCCGGCATCCGCCTCGTTCAGGACTGAGACGATCTGTGTTTCAGTGAATCGGAACTTTTTCATCTGAGCCTCCTGGCTGTAGTTCGCCAGAAAAATCCAGTTTCAATCTGTTTTCAGGGGGGGAAGCTTACGAGGGTTCTAATCAAATCCTGCCTCTCCGCCAATAATAAAGAGTGCTCGTCACGCGAGGTTTGGGTGCCTGCTGATGGGCAGGGATTGATTCGCCTTCGGCTCACCCCTTCGGGGCGCCTACGCTGCGCTGCGGCGTCTGCGTCACTGCGTTCCTTTCGAACGAAGGGTTCGAATCAAATCCTGCCTCTCCGCCAGTAATAAAGGGTGCTCGCCACGCGAGGTTTGGGTGCCTGCTGATGGGCAGGGATTGATTCGCTGCGCTCACCCCTTCGGGGCGCCTCCGCTGCGCTGCGGCGTCTGCGTCACTGCGTTCCTTTCGAACGAAGGGTTCGAATCAAATCCTGCCTCTCCGCCAAATAAAAAGGGGTGCTCATTTGAGCACCCCTTTTTATTTGGCGGAGAGGCAGGGATTCGAACCCTGGGAGGGCTACTAACCCTCAATGGTTTTCAAGACCACCGCATTCGGCCGCTCTGCCACCTCTCCTGAAGGGGCGCTAGGATACATAACCATCCTTGAAATTGCTAGTGTTATCCCTACCTATATATGTATTGACCTTTTGTGCCGGCACGGTATGCTGTGCTGAACATTTCATGGCAGCCACTGTCTGATACAAAGAGTTTGATTTTTGGGAATAAATCAGGAGATTACACCAAAATGAATCGTCTAGATTTCACTGCAACACAATCGATTGAGTCCACTCTTTCGACTAATAAGCTAATAAAAAATACTTATATGTTGCTATCCGCCACTCTGGTCTGGAGTGCGTTGATGGCGCTTGTTTCCATGGCCATAGCGCCTTCACCAATGATCTCCCTGGGAACCTCCCTCGGCGCCTTGGTGGTGCTCTGGTTTGTGCTGCCCCGTTATGCCAACTCTGCCGCAGGCCTGTGGGTAGTATTCGGTGTCACCGGCTTGTTGGGTTTTGGCCTCGGCCCCACTCTGAACTACTATGTCGCCCTCTCTAATGGCGGTCAGATCGTAGCAACGGCATTTGGCGGTACCGGTATTATCTTTCTTGCGCTTTCCGGTTATGCCCTCTCGACCAAGCGGGATTTCAGCTTCATGGGCGGCTTTATCTTTGCCGGTATGATTGTTGTGATGCTCGCTTCACTTGCCGGTCTGTTCCTGAATATGCCTGGCCTGCATCTGGCCATCTCCGCAGCCGTGATCCTGCTGATGTCCGGTTATATCCTGTTTGAGACCAGCCAGATGGTTAACGGCGCTCAGACCAACTACATCATGGCCACGGTAAGTCTCTATCTGGCCATTCTCAACATCTTCACCAGCCTGCTGCATCTGCTTGGCGCACTGGGTGGGGAAGATTAATCAGCACAATTGATGTGGTGAGAGAACCCCGGCGATGCCGGGGTTTTTTTATAGAACAGGCAAAACGATGGATTGGGTAAAAATATTCTCCGCCATCCTCATCGTGGGATGGATCATATTCCTCTGGCCACGGGCCAAACACTGGATGAAGAACAGTCCCAAGGCGAAAGAGGGAGACTGGATGGCTGCCATTTTGCCACTGGCCGCTGTAGTGGGCTTTGTGGCCTTACTGATCATGATGGTCTAGCCACCCATATTCCTCTAGATTTTCTCAATTCCACCCATATAAGGTTTCAGGGCTTCCGGGATCTCTATCGATCCGTCAGCCTGCTGGTAGTTTTCCATTACAGCAACCAAGGTACGGCCTACCGCCAGTCCCGATCCGTTCAGGGTGTGGACCAGCTCCGGCTTTCCAGTCTCCGGATTTCGCCAGCGGGCCTGTAGCCTTCTCGCCTGAAAATCGACGAAGTTGGAACAGGAGGAGATCTCCCGGTATTGACTTTGTCCCGGAAGCCAGACCTCCAGGTCATAGGTCTTCGTGGATGAGAACCCGATATCGCCGGTGCACAGGGTGACAACCCGGTAAGGCAGTTCCAGCTTCTGCAAAATCGTTTCGGCGTGTCCGGTCAGCTCCTCCAATGCCTGAAAGGACTCACTCGCCCTGACCGCCTGCACCAGCTCGACCTTTTCAAACTGATGCTGGCGAATCATGCCTCGGGTGTCTTTTCCGTAGGAGCCTGCTTCAGAGCGAAAACAAGGTGTGTGTGCCACCCATTTCCTCGGCATATCCTCCGCGTCGATGATCTGATCCCGAACCAGGTTGGTGACCGGCACCTCTGCGGTAGGGATCAGGTAGTAACCGGATTCACCGCAGAGTTTGAACAGGTCTTCCTCGAATTTTGGCAGCTGACCGGTTCCCCGCAGGCTGTCACTGTTGACCATATAGGGAACATAGGCCTCTGTGTAGCCATGCTCTGTGGTGTGGGTGTCGAGCATGAACTGAATCAGGGCGCGATGCAGTCGGGCCAGCGGGCCCGCCATCACCGCAAAGCGGGAACCGGTAATCCGTGCTGCCGCTTCGAAATCGAGCAACCCACTGGCATCACCCAGGTCCACATGGTCCTTGGGCTCGAAATCGAACTCACGGGGCTCGCCCCAACGCCGCTCTTCACGGTTGTCCGCTTCATCCCGGCCGTCAGGTACTGTTTCATGAGGAATATTGGGTATGCCCAGGGTGATCTCGGAGAGTTCGGCTTGAACGCCATTCAGATCCTCCTGCAGGAGTTTCAGCCGGTCTCCCAGCTCGGCGACCTCAGCCAGCAGTGGCTGAATATCCTCACCGGCCGCCTTCGCCTTGCCAATCGATTTTGATCGACTGTTGCGCTCATTCTGCAGCTCCTGGGACTCAACCTGAAGCCCCTTGCGACGCTCCTCCAGTTCAGCGATGAGTTGGGTATCCAACTCATAACCACGGCGACGCAGCTGTGCTGCCACCTCTTCCAGATTGTTTCTTATCAGTCGTGGATCCAACATCGATTATTTACCCATATTAACCTGGGCAGGCCAGCTCACTACGTAACCTGGCTCTACCCATTGATTCAAATCTTGTAAAACCTTTTCCACCCGATCCGGGCTATCAAAGAACTCGATCACCAGAGGAAGATCCATGGAGATGTCCAAAAGTGACGCCTCATGGGCTCTGCCCGAGCGGCCAAAGCCCGCAATGCCGCGAAATGCAGTGACTCCCCTTACCTGCTCTTCATTATGCAGGAAGTCGAGCAGCTTTCTCAGCTGGTGATCTCCCTCGGTGATATAGACCCGCACCATGGTGACTTCGGCCTGTTTCATAGTTGCCTCCCGAGTACCAGACCCAGCCAGCAAGCCAACAAACAGGCCACCACACTGAGTAGAACATTCAAGCCCGCTTTTAGGACCTCGGCCTGCTCCAGCAGGTTCAAAGTCTCCATAGAGAATGTGGAGAAAGTGGTAAAAGCCCCCAGAAAGCCGATCAACAATCCGGCCCGCCATTCAGTCGAGACCACCATGCGTTCAATAAACAACACATAGAGGAATCCCATCACCAGGGAACCCAATACATTGACCGCCAGGGTGCCATAGGGAAACCCTCGTCCCAAAACCCCATAGACGCCGCTGGATACCCAAAAGCGGAATAGAGCTCCGGCGGCACCGCCGCTGGCAATAACGAGTAGTTGATACAATCCGGAATCCTAGGGACTGGAAAAGATGGGATTATAACCGCTGTTGATGGACTTTTGGCTAGGGTAAATAAAAATATTTGGACCAAAAAAGGATCCGTTGTTACATCCCTAGAGCTTTCAGTGGCCGTTTGCTGAAGTTTAAAAATCCCATCGGTAGCCCGCATAGAAGAAGTAGTCGGTAAAATTGGTCACTTCCGTACCATCATCCTCTTCAAACCAGTTGAGTCCCCCCTCCAGTTCGAAGCTGAAGTCTTTCCGCAATCGGTAGTCCATCCGCAGAAACGGACTGACCGTAAACCGGGTTCCTTCATTCTCTTTGTTTTCCCGATAGGAGACGTCCAGACGCGGATTGACCCGCCAGGCGTTGGTGATGGGATAACGGCTGCTGACCCCAACCCGATAGGTATCCGAGGTATCCGAATCGGAATATCGGAGGGTGAACACTCCGATATCCCCCTGTTTCAGCAGATCGTTCTTGATCACCTGAAAGGAGTAAAAGAACTCCGTATCGGTGGCCTCCGTGGCCAGTACGCCACCTGAAGCGGGGGTTTCACCGGTTTTACTGGCCGTAAAGTCGCCACTCAATTGCAGGGTGTCCGAGAAAGGATGGGTGACACCAAAGGAGATACTCGAGGATTTGGCAGTACGATCCAGGGCCAGATCATAGATCTCATCGTCGCTATAGAAATCCTGCATCTCCTCAACTGACTCGATCGGCAGAAAGGTGTCCGGGTCTGATTGTCCACTCAGGGCATTCGAGGTCATCAGAATTGGACTGCTGCGATAATCCAGATTGAGATAGAGGCTGGTTTTGTTCTCCAGGCGCCAGTTGGTCTGCAGCATAAAAATACCCAGCTCTTTGTGGAAGATATCGTAATCGACCAGACTGAACAGGGACTTTTGCGGATCGTAATAGCGGACCTCACCACCCAGTGCTCTTCGGTCAACCAGACCATCGACCCGCTGCTCGACTAAAAACAGGCTCGCATCCCAGTTTTCAAATATGCTGGAGAAATCACCACTGATCCCGGCAAACTGTTTGTGTTCATGCAGAAAGGTATCCCGGGAGCGTTCGACCGGCAGACCCGCTGAGGCCCGGAGTTTGATATCCGGGGTGAGCTCGTAACCGAGTACCAATCCATCAAATCGGTTCAGGATACCGCTTGAACGGAGTCTCTGACGGCCAAACTTGGCGCTGGTCCGGGTGTCCAGGTGTTCAACATCGATATAGGCATCGCTGAGGGTGGTATCGTTTTCCCCATCATCCAGCAGATCGTAGATATAACTGCCGGTGATTTTCATGCGCATGTCGTAATCTTCACTGCGGCGACGGGCATTGAAATCGACGAAACTCTCAATCTCCGAGCGGGAGATACTGTCTTCGTCCTCGACAAAGGGACTGTCGATCTTATCCCGGCGGTAGTTCTGGGAGAAACTGCCGTAGACATCCCAAATCGCCTTCTCCCCTTCCTCTTCGCTGCCTGGTTCCCCCGGCTTGGGCCTTTTGCGTAAGGTCTCTTTGGGCCGTTGAGGTGCGGTCTCAAGGCCCAGCAGACGCTGTGTCACCCGCTCCGCATCCTCACCTTCCGGGTACTTTTCCAGATAGAGTCTGTACTCCCCTTTCGCATGGGCAATCTGACCGTTACGTTCACGGGAGAGACCCAGCAGCTCCAGGGCTTCCTGGGTGTAGATGTTGTCAGGCTCTTCCAGCAGGGCTTCCAACAAGCGTACCGCTTTGGCATAGTCACCCGCCGTGATGGTGCGCCGGATCATCTCCATCATCTTGGTGATACGGGGGTCCACATTGGCCAGTTCAGGCTCCTCCATGTATTGACCGTCCAATCCCGGCTCCAATCCCCTCTCAAAAAAGGCCTGTCGACGCTCAACAATATCCGCCGTGTCGATCCAGGCATTCGGATAGAAGCTCTTTACCGCCTCTAACTGCCGTTTGGCATCCTGCTTGGTGCGAAAAAATCCGAGCCGCAGACGGTAGATCGGATTACCTTCGATCTCCCCCTTGGTGCTGTAGAGCAGTTGATTTTCGCCGATTGGCACCGGTGGCATCTCCTCATAGTCGACCGGTTCGGATTGGACACCGAGATTGAGTACATAGATCACCAGGGGCAGTGACTTGACACTCAATGGCGCCTTCATTTCAGGCACTTCGGTCTGCAGCGTCTTCAATCTGGCCTGGCCGAAACCAGAGCTGCGTTTGGCCTGTTCCGGGAGAACAAACTCCATCACATAGAAATCCCTGCCCTGGCGGATTTTCACATCCCTGACCGGCGTGGCGAATGAGACCAGCAGGGTGGAGGTGCCTAGACGGCTACCCTGAAAAACCACTTTATCAAGTGGTATCGCAGCAGATGGGCTCCAGGTTAGTTGATCCTCCTGATCGAGCTCGCCATCCTGGTCCTGCTCGGTTGTCGCACCCAGCTCTTCATCCGTGGTCTGTCCTACCCTGACCTGCACTCCCAGTTCACTGTTTGACTCATTGATCAGGTGAGACACATAACGGACCGGCACATTGAAGTGGACAGCGATGACATTTGCCCCCGCTTCAGAATCGATTTCAATACGATCGAGAATTCTGGATGCAGCCTGTGACTGTGTGGTCAATAGCAACAACACGATTGACAACAGCCAGAAATAGACCCTCGATTGAACTTTGAGCTGCACGCTTGTTACCTGATTGAATTAAAAAATGTTATTAAATAAAGACTGCTGGTTGATGGGCTGCAAGGCCATCCTATCAGGTCATGAGAATAATGAACAAAGTGCTTAAAATGACCCGAATAATCCCTAATCACTAAGGGATTATTCAGATATCATTTACCACTCCCTGTCGCTCACTCTATGACAGCCGCTGCTTCCGCAATTACGATCAGCACTGAGTCCGCTATGGTCATCTTCACCATTTTCGTAGTCGTTTGCATGACATCCCGCACAGGAGCGAGCATAGCTTGGAAACGGCCAAGGCACTGACTCACTGTTACTTGTGTGACAATCTTGGCATGACAGGTTAGCCCGGTGATCACCCGGATAGTTTCCGGATGTATGACGATAGTTTATTACGGGCAACCAACCATTGGTGGTATGGCAGGCATCACACTGCTGGGTGGTAACGAAATGCCCTTGAGGCTTACCGGTGGCCGTCGTACCGTTATGGCAGCTGTTACAGTTACCCGTTACACCACTGTGATCAAAAGTAACGCTGAGCCAGTTACTGGTTGAGGTATGGCAATTATCACACTGAGCCGTGGTGGGCAGATGGCTAGCCGACTTACCCGTGGCGAATGTGCCGTTGTGGCAGTTGGAGCAGGTACCCGCCACATTGGTGTGACTGAAGGTCACATTCAACCAGTTGTCGGTTGAGTTATGACAGATATTACACTCTTGCGTAGTGGGTATATGGTTGCCGGGCTTGCCGGTCGCCAGGGAACCGTTGTGACAACTTGAACAACCGGTAATGATGCTGCCGTGGTTGAAATCGACATTGGTCCAATCGGTTGTGGATATGTGGCAAGTATCGCACTGACCTGAAGTCTGGATATGGCCGGCATGTTTGCCGGTTGCAGTCACACCGTTATGACAGGTTGAACAGGTACCCGCCACATTGCCATGGGTAAAGCGCACGTTCAGCCAGTTGGTTGTCGAGAGATGGCAATCATCACACTGTGCGGTGGTCGGCACATGCCCCGGATCCTTACCGGTAGCGGTGATGCCATCATGGCAGTTGGAGCAGTTACCCGCCGCATTGGTGTGATCGAACCTGACCGCCAACCAGTTCGTTTGGGAGGTATGGCAGGCATCGCACTCGGATGTGGTCGGTACATGGCTAGCCGGTTTACCAGTAGCGGTAACCCCATTGTGACAGCTTGAACAGGTACCGGTAACCACAGAGTGATCGAAGTTGACGGCTGTCCAGGTAGTCTGGGAGGTATGACAGACATCACAGGCTGCATTGGTGGCCACATGGCTTGCCGATTTTCCGGTTGCAATGGTGCCGTTATGGCAGCTCTGACAGCTACCGGTCACTGTGCTGTGGTCGAAACGTACCGAGCGCCAGTTGGCGGTTGAGATATGACAACTGTCGCACTGGCCGCTGGTGGCGATATGGGCCGCATGTTTACCCGTGGCAATGCTGCCATTGTGGCAACTGGAACAGGTTCCAGCCACGCCGGCATGATCGAATGTGCCGGTTGCCCAGGTCACCGTGGTATGGCAGTTCTCGCACGGCTCATTGGTCGGTATGTGATTGGCCGGCTTACCCGTGGCATCCACATTGTTATGGCAGCTTGCACAGCCGGAGACGATACCGGTGTGATCAAAGCGAATGTTCAACCAGGTGGTATTGGAGATGTGGCAGTTGTCACAGGCGGCATTGGTCTGGACATGATTGGCCGGCTTGCCGGTTGCTGTATTGCCATCGTGGCAGCTGGCACAGGCACCGGAGACCACCGCATGATCGAAAGTGATCTGCAACCAGTTGTTGGTTGACGTATGACAAGCCTCACAGGAGGCTGTGGTCGCCACATGGGCGGCATGCTTGCCGGTTGCCCTGACCCCGTCATGACAGGATTGGCAGCTACCGGTAACCCCATCATGATTGAAATTGGAGATATTCCAATTGCTGGTGGTATGGCAGGTATCGCAGGTGGCGTTGGTCAACACATGGGATGGCGACTTGCCGATGGCGATATCTCCGTTATGGCAGAGGTGACAGGCTGTTGTGACACCACTGTGGGTGAAACCGTTGAGGTTCCAGTTAGTGGGGGTATGACAATCCTCACATAGTTGGCTGGTGGCAATATGTCCGGCATGTTTACCGGTGGCGGTGGTCCCGTCATGGCAGGATTCGCAATCCCCAGTAATCCCCGCATGGTCAAAATTGGAGATCAGCCATCCATCAACCGTATGACAGGTATCGCACTGGGCATTGGTCTGCAGATGACCGGCGTGCTTACCGGTTGCCCGCACCCCGTTGTGACAGCTCGAACAGATCCCTGAGGTCGGCACCGCATTGTGATCGAAACTGACCCTCAACCAGCTGGTGGTCGAGTTGTGGCAGACATCACACTGCTCAGTGGTGGCAATGTGGTTGCTATGCATACCGGTGGCGGTGGTGCCGTTGTGACAGCTTGAGCAGACACCGGTGGTGGTCACGCCACTATGATCGAAGCTTGTATCCTGCCAGTTGATGGTAGAGAGGTGGCAAATATCACACTGAGCGGTCGTTTCGATATGTTGTGCATGTTTACCAGTTGCCTGCGTACCATCGTGGCAATTTGAGCAGTTACCGCTGGCAGCCACATTGTCATGATTGAAGGTGGTCAGCAGCCAGTCGATGGTTGACGTATGGCAGCTGTCACACTGGGCATCGGTGGGAATGTGTGAGGCGTGTTTGCCTGTTGCAACCACACCGTCATGACAACTTGAACAGGCCCCTGCCACACCGGCGTGATCAAAACGACCGGTACTCCAGGTAATGGTGTTGTGGCAGTTCTCACAGGGCTCTGTGGTGGGTATGTGGGTATCGGGTTTACCGGTGGCATCCACCCCGTTGTGGCAGGATTCACAACCACTGGTAATGCCGCTGTGATCGAAGCGCACCGCTGTCCAGGTCTCATTGGAGATATGGCAGTTGTCACAGGCCGCATCGGTCTCGATATGGTCGGCCGATTTACCAGTTGCAGTCACGCCATCATGACAGCTGGCGCAGCTACCGGTCACGATTGAATGGTCGAAAGTGACTTCCGCCCAACTGGTTGTCGAGGTATGACAACCTTCACAGACCGCCGTAGTGGCCACATGGGTATCGTGTTTGCCGGTGGCACGAACACCATCATGACAGGAGTGACAGCTCTCGGTGACCCCTTCATGACTGAAGTTGCTGATCGTCCAGGCGTTGGTAGTGTGGCAGTTGTCGCATGATGCCGAAGTTGGAATGTGGTTATCGTGTTTACCGGTGGCCACACTGCCGTTATGGCAGGATTCACAGGTACCGGAGACACCTTCATGGGTAAACCCTGTCAGAGTCCAGTCATTGGTTGAGTGGCAGGCCTCACAGGGTGAGCTGGTCAGGATATGATCCGAATGCTTACCGGTGGCGGTCACCCCGTTGTGGCAGGACTCACAATCCGCGGTGATACCCTCATGGGAGAAGTTGTTGACGTTCCAGGCAGTGGTTGTGTGGCAGGTGTCGCACTCGCCGTTGGTCTGCAGGTGATTGGCGTGTTTACCGGTGGCGCGTACACCGTTGTGACAGGTGGAGCAGACGCCTGCGGTTTCAATCGAGCTGTGATCAAAGCTGACATCACTCCAGTTACTGGTTGAGTTATGACAGACATCGCACTGCTCGGCAGTCTCAATATGCGTCGCATGCATGCCGGTTGCCTGGCTGCCGTTATGGCAGGTGGAGCAGCGCCCGGCGGCATCCACGCCGCTATGATCAAAACTGGTATTCAGCCAGTTGTCGGTAGAGAGATGACAGACATCGCACTGTTCGCTGGTCTGAATGTGCAGTGCATGCTTACCGGTCGCCCGGGTACCGTCGTGACAGGTGGAACAGACGCCAGCACTCTGGAATCCGTCATGGCTGAAATTGATGACATGCCAGTTGGCGGTGGTCGCATGGCAGACGTCGCAGGATTCATTGGTGACAATATGGGTATCGTGTTTGCCTGGCGCCTGTACTCCGTCGTGACAACTTGCACAGGTACCCGGTACAACCTCACTGTGATCAAATCCGACCACACTCCAGTCTTCTGTTGAGGTATGACAGGTATCGCACTCTGCCGTGGTCTGTACATGATCCGCATCCTTACCGGGCTGTGTAATACCGTCATGACAACTGGAGCAACGGCCAAACACCTCCTCTCCATGGACAAAGTTAACCACCAACCAGGAATTGGTCGAGGTATGGCAGATCTCGCACGGCTCCCTGGTTGGCACATGACCGACAGGCTTTCCGATTGCACTGACCCCGTTATGACAGCTCTCGCAATCTCCCCGGATCCCGGCGTGGGAGAAGTTATCCACTTGCCAGCTGTTGGTGGTGTGGCAGAGATCACAGGCCTCATTGGTCACAATATGATTGGCCGATTTACCTGTGGCGCTGGTGCCGTTATGACAGCTTTCACAGCTGCCGGCGGCGACGGTAGAGTGATCAAAAAAGACCAGTAACCAGCTGTTGGTGATATGGCAGGTATCGCAGGGCTCTTCAGTTGCGATGTGGGTATCGTGTTTGCCACGGGCGATGTTGCCGTTATGGCAACTCTCGCAGGTGCCTGTGACGACCGAGTGATCCACACGGCTGACCCGTCCCCAACTGAAAGTGGTGTGACAGAACTCGCAGGTATTCCCGGTACTGATATGATCACTGTCCTTGCCCTGGGCAGCGGAGCCGTTGTGACAGGAGAAACAGCCACTGTCGATGGTACCGTGATCGAAGCGGGCCACATGCCAGCCGACAGTGGTATGGCAATCGTCACAACGGTCGTCACTTTGAATATGATCAATCGGCTTACCGGCTGCATCGGTATCGTTGTGGCAGCCGTCACACATGACCGGGGTACCCTGGAACTGGCCCTTGTCATGACACTGATCGCATTCAACATTGCGATGCTCACCTGTGAGCGGAAAGCCTGTTTCAAAATGGTCGAATTCAGCACTCTCTGCCTGCACGAAATTCATCAATGACAGACTGACAACAAAGAGCAGTAGCCAACTGGCCTGTTGTAACAGTAATCTATATTTGGGCAGTCTCATCATCCTATTTTCCATACCGAATCGATCAACGAATTTCCGGGTTTTCGAACGTTTCTGTAGAGTGGCAACGATCACAATGCCGGCCAAATCCACCTCGATGTATGTCATCCCCCCGATGACAACCGTAACAATGGTTGGCTGACTGTTTATGTTCGGTCAGCTCAGCGCGGTGACAAGCGTGGCAGAAAACCTCGCCGTGCTTACCATCCAATGGAAATTCTGTCTGTTCATCGTGATTAAAAGTCCAGAGCATCCAGGCATTTGGGTTGTGGCAATCGCCACACAACTCACCCATTTTTCCTTCATGGGTGTCATCTTTTTCATGACAGGACAAGCATTCAATCTCTGTCTGTGGGTAGACAGCATTGAGATGACAGGATTCACAGGCAGTAACACTATGGATACCGATCAGTGGAAAGCGTGTGATGTCATGCTCAAAAAAGAGCTTCTCAGTCCAGCCCTTTTCATTGTGGCAGTAGCCGCAATCCTCACCCAAGTCACCTTTGTGCAAATCGATTGCCCTATGGCAGGTGATACACTCGGCCTCTTTCAAATCATCCATTGCGGCATTTCGATGACAGGCGTGACAACTCAGCTTTTTATGCTTGCCTTTCAGTTCGAATTTAGCGTCTTTGCCGTGATCGAACTGTGTTTCTGTCCAACTTGATGGACGATGACAGTCCTGGCACTTCTCGCCATTACGTCCTTTATGATCGTCATCTTTCTCATGACAGGCGAAACACTTACTTGAGATTTTCTTTTCGAACGGGCCGCGGATATGGCAGGTATCACAAGGCACATCCTTATGACGCCCTTCAAGCGGAAATTTGGTATCCGCACGGTGGTCGAATGAGAGCTCTTTCCAATCCTCGGTTGCGTGGCATTTCGCACAGACTTTGCCATATCGGCCATTGTGCGCATCATTGATCAAATGGCAGCCAATACACTCTTTGGGTGTATTTTTGTAGTGTTCATCGGCGTGGCAGAGCTTGCAGTCGAGATCCCGGTGTTTACCGGTCAATGGATAGTCGGTATCCAGATCATGATCGAAATCCTGTTTACGCCAACCCTTTTCGTTATGACATTTATCGCACTCTTCACCCAACTCCCCCCGGTGGGCATCGTCCGACTCATGGCAATCGAAACAGAGTGAGGGGGCATGACTGTACTTTTTCAGATCTTGCTTATGACAAAGCTGACAGGCCAGCTGCTCATGACGACCCCGTAACTGAAAATCGGTCTGTGAATGGTCGAAATCCTCAGTGTCCAGATTGACGATATCCCGATCTCTTCCTTTATGCTCGGTATGGCACTGCTTACAGTTGGCGGCGCGCTGTTTGTCCAGTCGTCCGTGAAAACCTGTGCCTTGCTCAATATCTTCGGCCACATCGCTGTGATCGTGACAGGCGAGACATCGCTCAACTTGATCCGCTTTTTTCAAGGTCTCATGACAGCTCTCACACTTCTCTTCGAACTCGGCATGGCCTTCGATGACCGGTCCCGGCATCAACAGTAGATCCAGCTTCCCTGCGTGGCTTTGAGATAGGGTAAATATCATCAGCAATAGTACGCAAATGACATGACAGCCAAATCGGTTCATGACGAATGTAGGTAGAGTGTTGCTTGCTTAACGGTCTAGTAGGCATGCACAGCATAGACATGCACAAAACCGGTAATCACCATCATGATGAAGAGCGGCATATGCAGCAGATGCCAGATCGCAAAAAGTCTTTCATAGAAATGTAGCTCTAGAACCTGCCGAAGGATAGACCTGTGGGACAACAGCATTTTTCTGATGCGCAACTGATTGCGTCGAACTTTGGACTTGGACCAGCCTTTTTTGTAGCCCACGGCCAGCAGTTTCTTGTTCAGAGAACGCATCACCTTTGGGTAGAGTACCGCAGAAGTATAGCGCATTTTGACCCAGTGCTTGGCGCTGGAGATCGGGCCGGTAGGAGCATTCATGACATCCTTTTCATACTGCTTCATCAGCTCCTTGGCTTTCGGATTCAATTCGAACAGACGTCCCAGTTTTTTCTTCAGCACCAGAGAGTCAGCGTGCAAGGAGGCAAATGTCGCCTTTTTACCATACAAACCGTAGTGGATTCGGGTATAGAAGTAACGGCCGAACAGACCGCTGATTGCTACAAACAGCATACTGTAGAGTGCAACCTGGCCATTCAGAGAGCCGATATGGAAGCTGGAGTGCATCATGATCAGAACCGGACCCAGCACACCAAACACCATGTGCAGACGGAACCAGAACTTGACAGTCAGCCATTTGGACATAAAGTGTAAACGTTTGCGCATCGGATAGAGCAGCAACAGCAACATCATGCTGCCACCGACGATACCTAACCAGTAGCCCCAGCCGACCTCAGCTGTCCATACTGCCTGGGAGTGGTTCAACCAGGCCATATAGAGGAGCAAGAGTGAAAACAGGGTAAATCCCAGGGTTGTTATAAACCCCGCTCTGCGTTGCCAGGCAGAGAGAATGCTCTCCAGTAGAGTCTCATTTACACTGGTTGATATGGCTGCTGTTTGCATCGACATCACCTACATATTTAGTATTAATTTCAATCACTTACTTTTTTATTACTGCTTTTTATTTAGAATGAGAGCCGCGATCAGCATTTTCTCCACATTACGTCTCTATGTTATGTTGGGACAAATTTCCCATCCATGAAGGGCTTCACAAAAAATCACTCTAAATACATTTATGTTTTCGGCAGAAACCTCAGTGATTGAAATTACTGTGTACAATTTAGGCATCCTTTCCCACAAACTGTGACAGTTAGCACTCTTTTGAGCCTTTGAGACACGATCAACAATGCAGTACACCATCGATTTCCTGCTGATCTACCTAATACCCATACTACTTGTATGGGCTATTTACATATTGCATAGCCGCAGGAAAAGTAAAAAGAATCTTGCTCTTAAGACAGAAGAGTTCGAAGCAGGCCTGACCGAACCGGCCTCGCTCCACCCATTGATCGATCCTGCAAAATGCATGGGCTGTGGAACCTGCGTAAAAGCCTGCCCGGAGCAGGCCAACCATCCCGTACTGGGGCTGATCGACAATAAGGCTGAGCTGATCGCCCCAACCAACTGCATCGGCCACGGCGCTTGTAAAACCGCCTGCCCTTTCGATGCCATTACCCTGGTCTTCGGCACAGAACGACGCGGTGTCGATATTCCCCTGCTGGATAATTTTCAAACCAGCATGCCGGGCATTTACATCGCCGGTGAACTGGGTGGCATGGGTCTGATCAGAAATGCCATCGTACAGGGAACCAAAGCCATGGATCAGATCCTGGAGGCACTCAAAAGTGAAGGCAGCGCACCCCTCGATCTACTGATCGTAGGAGCCGGACCTGCTGGATTCTGTGCCTCATTGAGGGCGATGGAGAAAAAGATCAAATACAAGACTTTGGAGCAGGAGTCTCTGGGTGGAACGGTTTTTCAATTTCCCAGAGGCAAACTTGTGATGACCGCACCGGTAAAGCTGCCCTTGGTTGGTGAGGTCAAATTTACTGAAACCACCAAAGAGAAGCTGCTTGAGTTCTGGGAGGATGTAGAGCGCAAGACCGGCGTGCAGATCAGCTACCATGAGCGGGTGGAGAAGATTACAGCCAACCCTGCTGGTGGCTATGATGTCAAAACCAACAAAGACGCCTATCATACCCGCATGGTCCTGCTGGCCATCGGCCGACGGGGCACTCCCCGGAAACTCGGTGTACCTGGGGAGGATCTGAGTAAGATCACCTATCGTTTAATCGATCCGGAACAGTATAAAAACCAGCATGTCCTGGTGGTTGGCGGCGGTGACAGTGCGCTTGAGGCTGCAACCAGTATCGCTGCAGAGCCAGGCACCACAGTCACCCTCTCCTACCGCAGTGGAGCCTTTAGCCGGGCGAAGAAAAAAAATCGGGAAAAGGTGGATCAAGCTGCCGAATCAGGCCAGATCAACCTGTTACTCAGCACCAATGTCACTGAGTTCACTGAAGAGACTGTCACCATCGACAAGGGTGGAGAGAAGATTGAAATTCCTAATGACGCTGCCATCATCTGCGCCGGCGGTATACTTCCAACAGGATTTCTTAAAGAGACCGGCATCAATGTGGAAACCAAACATGGCACCGCCTAGATCCAACACAATAATCAGACAGACAGGGATGGTAATGTTACTGTGTCTCATGCTGGTAGTACCCTTTCCAATACTCTCAGCAGAACATGCCGAGGCCGAAGCGGCGATTCGTATCCGGGATTTCAATCGTGCCGTGGAGATCTACACTCAACTAGCCGAACAGGGAGATGCCGAGGCGCAATTTGCATTGGGCGGTCTGTATCGTGCCGGCCGCGGTATTAAGAAGGATTATGCCAAGGCACTCCACTGGTACTTGAAAGCCGCCAACCAGGAGCATACCGAAGCCCAATACACCACCGGAACCATGTATGAGAACGGCTGGGGAATTGATGCGGATTCAGCGGTTGCCAGTGATTGGTATGACAAAGCCGCCATACAGGGTCATCGGTTGGCGAAAAAGCGGATGGAAAATCTCTCCACCACCTCCCCGGTGACAGGCTTGAGCGACCAGCAGGCGGCTGAGTTTCTCAATCGCGCGGCGGCAGCGGGCAAGAGTGAAACCCTGAAACGTATCCTGGCGTCAGGCCTCTCTCCCGACACCCGAGATGAATTCAGCCGTAGCGCCCTGCATGAGGCGGCCATCAATGGCCGTACAGATGCGGTTGAAATCCTGCTTGCGGCAGGTGCCAACCCGAATACCAGTGACAGCCTTGGGGACACCCCACTCCACTCCGCTGCAGGATTGGGGTACACATCGATTGTGCGCAGCCTGATCAAGGCTGGCGCCAAGTCGGAAACCCTCGACGCCAATGAAAACACAGCTTTGTTGGTTGCCACCGGCAGAAAGCACCTGGAGACCATCAAGGTACTGTTGGAAAACGGTGCCAGCGTAAATGCCAAAAACCGTAAAAAACAGACTTCGCTGGATATGGCACTGCTGCGCAATGACAAAGCGATTGCCAAACAGCTCAAGGCAGCTGGTGGCATAGCAACCCAAACTCGAAATAAAACCAAAGAGTTCCCGGATCTGGCGAAGATCAGCGCATCAATATCCCTGTCCAATGAAAACCCGGATAACAAGAGTAATCCCTTTGCAGGCTGGAGCACTTTGCATCTTGCTGCCTGGCGCGGCCAGAAGCCTTTGATCGAGGCTCTACTCAAGCAGGAGAATGAACTCGACACACTGGATCCGGAAGGCTTAACCCCGTTAAGCCGAAGCGTATGGCAAGGCCATGCTGAAGTGACCACATTACTGCTTGATCATGGAGCCGATCCCAATCTGGCAACCCCTGGCAGCCCCACCCCGCTTCTGCTGGCCTGCCGTGAGAATAATCTGAAACTGGTAAAGCTGTTGATAGCACGTGGCGCCAAAATCGATGTCTCAGGTAAAAATGATATAACGCCACTGCATTTGGCGATCGAGCAGCAGAATCTGGAACTGGTAGAGCTGTTGATCAAAAACAATGCCCGATTGTCCAAGACCACCGACACCGGCATCACACCACTGATTCTGGCTGTACTCAAATCCCAGCCTGAGATCGTTAAAATATTGCTTTCGCGCGGTGCCTCACCGGATCAGGCAGACAACAAGGGCCGAACCCCGCTCTACCATGCGATTGGTGTTGGTGATCCCGCGATTTTTCATCAACTCTTGAAGAGTGGTGCAAAAATCGAGTTGCAGGCTGATGATGGACTCACACCCATGATGCGCGCCGCTGCAAACGGTCATGCCGACATGGTGAAAGAGTTGATTCCCCGTGAAGGTTATGTGGACCGGCTGAGTAACAATGGCAATACGGCATTGATGCTGGCAGCCAGAAGCGGTTCACTAAACACTCTGAACATCCTGTTACGCTATTCTGAAAACCTGGAACATCGCAACAATGCGGGAAACAGTGCCCTGATGCTTGCAGCAGAACAAGGACATCTCTCCGTTGTGAAACGCCTGTTGGAGATGAAAGCCAACGCCCACCATCTCAACCTCCGACGTGAGAGTGCCGAAGACCTCGCCAGACAGGGTAATCATGATGAGGTGGCCGAGTATATCGAGGCCAATAAAGGCAGTGGCGGACTGCTCGACTTGATGCGTTAGATTCACTCAACTCGCCAATTCACGCCAGGCACTGCTAAAAGGCGCGAATGGATCTAACGAGTGATTAAAGTGTTGGCGTGTACTTGCGGTGATTTGCGTAATTTGCGGCTAGATCTGGCAGAAGTTTAGGAATCACACATCACTCCTCGCCTGCTTCTTGATCCAGCTTGCGCAGAAACGCCAGTTTTTCTGCGATTTTGATCTCCATACCCCGATCTACCGGATCGTAGTAGTGACACCCCTGCAACTCCTCCGGCATATAGCTTTCACCAGCTGCATAGGCGTGAGGTTCATCATGGGCATAACGATAAGCCTTACCGTAGTCCAGAGACTTCATCAGCTTGGTCGGTGCATTTCGAAGCGCCAACGGCACCTCCAGTGAGCCTGAAGATTTGGCATCCGCAAGCGCGCTTTTCCAAGCCATATACACCGCATTACTTTTCGGCGCACAGGCCATGTACACCACAGCCTGGGCAATCGCCAGTTCCCCTTCCGGACTGCCCAGCCGCTGCTGGACATCCCAGGCATTGATCGCCAGTTGCAAGGCCCGGGGATCCGCGTTGCCGATATCCTCTGAGGCCATTCTGACCACCCGGCGGGCGACATAGAGGGGATCGCAGCCTCCATCGATCATCCTGGCCAACCAGTAGAGTGAGGCATCCGGTGAGGATCCACGAACTGATTTATGCAGTGCGGAGATCTGGTCATAAAAGGCCTCGCCACCCTTATCGAAACGACGCAGGGTACCACTCGCCACCTCCTCGACCGTCGCAGTTCCGATCTGTTTGGAATCACTCAGATCGGCGGCAATCTCAAGCAGATTAAGCGCCCTTCGGGCATCCCCGTCGGCGGCTTCAGCAAGTAAGGCCAGAGCCTGTTTTTCGATACGCAACTGCCTGACACCAAGACCGTTCGATGCATCTTCCAACGCCTGCAGGATAATCTTTTCGATCTCACTTTTTGTCAGCGCTTTGAGAACGTAGGTACGGGCCCTTGAGAGCAGCGCGTTATTCAACTCAAACGATGGATTTTCAGTGGTGGCACCAATGAACACCACCGTGCCGTCCTCCACATGAGGCAGAAAGGCATCCTGCTGTGATTTGTTGAAGCGGTGCACTTCGTCAATGAACAACACCGTCGGACGCTGTTGCTGCTGAGAAAGTTTCGCTTTTTCCACCGCCGCACGGATCTCCTTGACCCCGGAGAGTACCGCGGAAAGGCTGAGAAACTGCGCGCCGGAATGTTCAGCAATCATACCGGCCAGGGTGGTCTTGCCGGTGCCTGGGGGCCCCCAGAGTATCATCGAGTGGAGACGATCCTCTTCGATCGCTACCTGCAGTGGTTTACCGGAGCCGATGATGTGGCCTTGGCCGATGAACGCCGCCAGTTTGCGGGGTCGCATACGGTCAGCAAGAGGTCGAAACTCCTCAACCCGGTTTTGCGTAAAAAGATCCTGATCCTGAACCGTCATAGATCGCCAATGAGGTCGATCAGAGGGGGTGGTTCGAATTCGAACAACGCATCATCCAACTTAGGGTTGCGTTGCATATTATCGAAGAAAAACCGGGTGACCTGGCCAAAATTATCAAACATCTCCATGCGTTCAAGGCGACTCTCCTGGAGTGCCAGGCGAACACTGGCAAACTGAGCCTCTTTGCCTTTTGGAATCAGCTCAATCCAGGTCAATTCACTCTCCACGCCCAGCTCATAGACCTCAAAGTGTTGGGAGATCGGTCCGGTACCGCTCAGCAGTTGTGCCGGAGTACCATCCAATACCGCCTCTTGGCTGCGGTGGGAGACCTGTTCCAGTTCGATGTCATGCAACCAGACCCGATCCCCGTCAGCTACGATCAACTGTTCACTGGGCGTCTGATACTCCCAACGCAACTGTCCGGGGCGTCTCAGATAGAAAACCCCGTTACTGGCATAGACCTGATCGTAATCCGGCTGTTGCAGGGTTTGACGAAAGTCGGCTTTGAGGGTTTTCAGATCCTGCAAAAAAGTCTCCAGCTGCCGGATTCCACTCTCCGCCCAGAGGCTTTGGGAGAAGCTTAAGAACAGCAGCAGCATCAAGCCGCTCAGGCACTTTTTCATAGAGTGATCCGTTTACGAGTTGGTTTAATCTTTAGGCGGAGGTGGTGCCAGTACAGTACGGCTGCCATTATTTTCAGCCGGTCCGACAATCCCGGTACGCTCCATCTCTTCTATCATTCTGGCAGCCCGGTTGTAACCAATCTTCAACCTGCGCTGCACGCCGGATATTGAGGCCCGCCGGGTCTCCGTGACAATTCGTACCGCTTCGTCGTAGAGCGGATCATTGTCCTCCGTATCACCGCTTTCAGCTGGAAATCCAGGTACCGATTCCGTCGCTTCCTGCACGATCTCTTCCAGATAGTCGGGTTGCCCCGAATCCTTCAGGTGTTTCACCACCCGATGCACTTCGTTGTCGTCGACGAAGGCGCCATGCATACGCTGGGGTATATTACTGCCGGTTCCCATATAGAGCATGTCACCATGACCCAACAGATGTTCGGCCCCCATCTGATCGAGGATTGTTCTTGAATCGACTCTGGATGAGACCTGGAAAGCGATTCGGGTAGGAATATTCGCTTTGATCAGACCGGTAATGACATCCACTGAGGGCCGCTGGGTCGCCAGGATCAGATGGATACCGGATGCCCTCGCCTTCTGCGCCAATCGTGCAATCAACTCCTCGACCTTTTTTCTTGCCATCATCATCATGTCGGCAAGCTCGTCGATAATGACCACAATAAATGGCAGAGGTTCCAGGGTCGGATGAGCCATCGCTTCGATGACTTCGGTCGGTTCCGGCTGAAACAACGGATCCTTGATCGGCTCGCCCTTTTTGATCGCCTCTTTCACTTTACGGTTGTAGCCAGTGATGTTACGAACCCCCAGACTGGCCATCAGACGATAACGACGCTCCATCTCACCGACACACCAGCGCAGGGCATTGGCTGCCTCCTGCATGTCGGTCACCACCGGAGTCAGCAGATGAGGTATGCCCTCGTAGACCGAAAGTTCCAACATTTTCGGATCGACCATGATCATCCGCACTTCATCCGGTTTCGATTTGTAGAGCAGACTGAGAATCATGGCATTGATCGCAACGGATTTACCGGAACCGGTGGTACCTGCGATCAGTGCGTGGGGCATCTTGGCCAGATCAGCACACATCGGATTACCCGCGATGTCCTTACCCAGAGCGAGTGTCAGGGGCGACTTTGAGGACTCGTAGGTCTCCGACTGCAGCACCTCACTGAGGAAGACCATCTCCCGATACTCATTCGGGATCTCCAGGCCAATCACCGATTTCCCCGGAATGACTTCCACCACCCGCACCGCAATGGTTGAGAGTGCCCGGGCAAGGTCTTTCGACAGGCCACTGATCTTACTGACCTTGGTACCTGCCGCCAGCTTCAACTCATAGAGGGTGACCACGGGTCCGGGATGTACGGCAACCACCTCGACATCGATATCGAAGTCGGCAAATTTGAGCTCCACCTGACGTGACATGGCCTGCAGCGCCTCAGGTGAATAGGCCTGCACCGTCTGCTTGGCCGGATCGAGTAGTGCCAGAGGTGGAAGCTCGCTGTTGGGATCGGCTTCAAACAGAGGGACCTGACGCTCCTTCTCAACCCGCGCACTGGGTTTAGGCGCATTGATTACCGGTTCTATTCTGGGTTGTTTGCGGCTCTTCTCCTTTTTCTGCTCCTTTTTGATCAACTCCACCCGTTCCTGTCGCGCACGCTTCGCAGCATGACGCTCCTGCAGTGAAAGAAATCCCCGCTGAAGAGCGTGTGTGGTTTTCAGTACCAGGCCACCGAGAAAATCCATTACGGTGAACCAGGAGACGCCGGTAAACAGGGTAAAACCGCTGAGAAACAGAGCCAACATCAACAGACTGCTGCCTGAACTACTGAAAACAGCCTCGAAATAGTTACCCAGAAGCGTACCCAGAGCCCCGCCCGTACCGGTAGGCAGATTAGCCATCAGATGATTGGTATGCAGTGCCGCCAGCGCACATCCTGAGGCCAGGGTGATGAAAAAACCGAGCCAGCGAACCAGTACCAGATTGATGTTTACAGAGTCGTCCGGATTGCGACGGCGAAAAACCAGTACCGCACTCCAACTCAGCATGATCGGAAACAGATAGGCAAAGATGCCAAACAGATAGAGAAAGACGTCCGCAAACCAGGCGCCGGCGGGTCCCCCTGAATTGAGAACCTTGGCTTCCGAACCGGTATAGGACCAGCCCGGATCAAGCGGGGAGTAACTGAACAGCGAAAGAAGCAGATAACCACTAAGACAGAACAGGCTCCACATGATACCTTCCCGCATGGCATGACTGACATGGGAATGGAAGGCACTCTGTGCTGGTGTTTGTTGGCTTTTTGCCTGTACTGCCATAGTTTCGTCTCAATCCAATCGCTGACCCTGGCGGGTTCAATCAGGAGCGTGCGCCCTAAGGAGGAATATTCCACAGGGGTCTGCGCTCAAGCTGTGGTTTCCGGTTATTTCAATCTGGAATATTCTATCAATTATCACTTCTATATTATAGGGTTACATATTTTTGTTATTCTTGATTCACAAGTATTGATCGCGCAATACAGGATGCACAAGTTCCCCCTTTGCCAGATTTACCGCACCCCACAGCTGCTGATCACTTTGCCAATCTTCCCCGACCAGACGATGTAGATAAGGCATCATTGATGCCGACAGGGCCTGACTGGCGCTTCTCGGCACCGCACCAGGCATGTTAGTCACGCAGAAATGCGTCACACCATCCACTTTGTAGGTTGGATCTTCGTAACTGGTCGGTCGGGTGGTCTCAATGCACCCACCCTGATCCACGGATATATCCACCACCACACTACCAGGACTCATTGAGGAGATCTGCGACCGATCAACAATTTTGGGTGCCTTGGATGCGGGAATCAGTACAGCCCCGATCAACAGGTCCGCATTTGCCACGGCCTCACTCACCGCATCCGTATAGGGATAGATTGCGGTCACATTCCTACCGATCCGGCGCAACTCCCCCATCCTCTCCCTCAATCGGTCAAACACAGTCACCCGCGCTCCCATGGCGGCAGCCAACTCCGCAGCATTTCCACCCGCCTGACCGCCACCGAGAATCACAACGTGACCCCGCTCTGCAGCCGGTAAACCACCAAGCAGCAATCCCTTGCCGCCCTGATGATGGTGCAATAGAGTGATGCCGTTCTGAACTGCAAGACGTCCGGCAATATCGCTCATGGGCGCCAAAATCGGTAATTTACCCTGCGCCTCCACCGTCTCGAATGCAATTCCTGTGACCCCGGATGCAAGTAGCCGCCGGGTCAGTGATTCATCAGCCGCGAGATGCAGAAAGCAGAACAGCAACTGCCCGGCCCGTAGCATCTCCGGCTCATCACCATAGGGCTCCTTCACCTTGACCACCAGATCAGATTCCTGATAGATCTCTGCGGCACTTCCGACAAGGGTTACCCCCAGCTTCTCATAGCTCTGATCCGGGTAGCCGCTTGCCAGGCCAGCTCCACTCTGCAGAAGCACTTGATGACCTTTCTTCACAAGCTCTGCACAGGCTTCCGGCACCAGGCCAACACGCCCCTCCAGGGGTTTGATTTCTGTTGGAATACCAATTTTCATACCATGTTTCTCGTGGTGAATCTTTACCCAGGAGTGATGATTCCGTAGTATTCCCGCATTCTCTAATTCAGACTTGGATGCGGGTCTCCGATTTTCGGACTCTATAATCTTCTAGTCCCATAGTTTTTCATAATCTGCCGCCGATTCAGGGCAGATTCCGAGTGGAGTAAGTATACATGAGTGAAACCAAGCATTGCCGCCTATTGATCCTCGGCTCCGGTCCCGCCGGCTATACGGCGGCCGTCTACGCAGCACGAGCCAATCTGCAGCCTGTCCTGGTCACCGGGATGGAACAGGGCGGCCAACTGATGACCACCACGGAAGTGGATAACTGGCCTGGTGACAACGACGGCGTTCAAGGTCCGGATCTCATGGAGCGAATGCGTAAACATGCGGAGAGATTCAACACTGAAATCATCTTCGACCATATAAACAAAGCGGATATAAGCCAACGTCCATTTCGTCTGACTGGCGATCAGGCCATCTACACCTGTGATGCACTGATCATCTGCACCGGTGCCTCGGCGAAATACCTGGGACTTGAATCGGAACAGTCATTTCGCGGAAAAGGTGTATCAGCCTGTGCAACTTGCGATGGCTTTTTCTATAAAAATCAGAAAGTAGCTGTAATCGGTGGTGGTAATACCGCCGTTGAGGAAGCACTCTACCTGTCGAATATTGCCGCTGAGGTTGTGGTGGTGCACCGGCGTGATCAATTCCGCTCGGAAAAAATCCTCTCTGATCAGCTGAAAAAGAAGGCTGAAGAGGGAAATGTCACCATTGAGTGGGACCATGTGCTGGATGAAGTGCTGGGAGACCAAACTGGTGTGACCGGCATGAGAATCAAGAATGTCAAAGATGACTCAACCAAAGAGATCGACCTGCAAGGTGTTTTCATCGCCATTGGACACAGCCCGAATACTGCCCTGTTCGAAGGTCAGCTGGATATGCACAACGGCTACATCAAGGTTGCAGGTGGCCTGGAAGGTAATGCCACAGAGACCTCAATCGAGGGGGTCTACGCCGCTGGAGACGTAATGGACCATGTCTACCGTCAGGCCATAACCTCTGCCGGCACAGGCTGTCAGGCGGCGCTGGATGCCGAACGATTCCTGGATGCCTTGGCCGTCAAATCCGAATGACCACTCTGGACTAGCCCGGTTTCTGAAACGGAAACCGGGATAGATACAATAGGCTCATGAATCTGGCTGCCTCCCTCCCCCGCTCATCCGGTCAAGCCAAACACCACTACCCTCACTCGCCGGTCAATAGGCAGTTTTCCCTGAGTGCCAGTCTGCTGCCATCTGTTTGCGTATGGCCGGGTTAATCGTATTGCTCATCATCACCCTGGGCAGTGCAATCCTCTGCCACAGGATCGCTGTAAAAAGAGGAGGAAATGGTGCTGTTTGGGGCCTGTTAGGCCTGCTATTAGGGCCGATAGCGATACCTTTTGTCTTTTTAGTCAAGCCCAAAACGCGCAACACCGACGAGTAGTGGCACTTAATCAGGCGTAACCCCTTCCTAAGAATTATCTAAAGAGGGGGCTGAGGCTATCAGCCTCGCTCGCGGGCAATACTGCCAAGCACATAGGAGCAGAGCAGTAACTGCTGAAAGCGATTGAGTCCGCGAAACTCCAGGCCGTGCAGATAACGCATAGACCCATCAGGCGCAGGTGTCTCACGGATATTCCTGATCGTGGCCAACACCTTGAGGACATCATTGCCACCACAGACCGATAGGGTCTGGGTAATCTGAATGATCGATCCCACATCACCAAGTTTGTCACTATCGATTACCCTTGCGCCGGTACTGCTCAGGTCGGTGATGATCACATGTCGCTGCAGATCCGTGCCGCTTGTGCCTTGTGGCTTGATAACCACAGCCTGCAATTCAGTGGGTACACGAGGTGCGTTTCTTACCACCGCACTCTCAACATCGTCAGGATAGGCCAGATGAATGTGTGGATAGGGCTTTGACGAGGCGTGAAGCACTCTGGCGACAAATCCGAAAATGTTACTGCCCTGTAACATCCGTACCGTAAAACTCTGACCGTCGCGGACAATGATGGGATTACCGGCTTTACGTGGTGTGGTGATCACCAGGCTTTGACCTGGCAGAAACCCGACCAGGGTAGCGGAATAGCGATCCAGGTTTTCCGCGGGAGGTGCAAACTGTAATTGTAATACATCACCAATCTGCAGGTGTTTGACGGCGTCAGACAAAACAATACTCCGCAATCTGATTCAAAATAAATACCCCTTCAAGCCATCGAGACAATCTGACAACAATTGTATACAGGTGCTTACTGCTTAGCTTATACCGCTACCGGAGATCAGTTGCACTTCCATCTCCCCAGCCAATACCAGAGCCGCATCCCAATCAGTGATGTGGACCCGGGAAAATATTTCAGCGCTTTTCCGATAACCACATATTCATCCGGTGAATAATGCGAATTTTTTATTGTTTGTACAAGTGCCTGTTATGATTATATTAAAACCAGGCTATAAACAAACTATGATTTTTCTACTCGACGATAACCCTAACACCCCGTTCCCGGATGTGTCACTGGCTGAAAAAGAGCCGGATGGGTTGTTGGCAGTGGGTGGAGACCTCACCCCTCAACGCCTTATTCAGGCCTATCAGTTGGGCATATTCCCCTGGTTTTCCGAGGGTGAGCCCATACTCTGGTGGTCACCTGACCCTCGAACCGTGCTCTATCCCGAAAAGATCAAAATCAGTCGCAGCCTACGTAAAACCCTGAGAAAAAAACTCTATCGTGTCACCTTTGACCATAAATTCGATGAAGTCATTCGAGCCTGTGCAGCGCCCAGAGACGACTCACCTGGGACATGGCTGGTGCCGGAAATGATCAATGCTTATACTGAACAGTATAAGCTGGGGCTTGCCCACTCAGTCGAGGTTTGGAAGGAGAACCAATTAGTGGGTGGGCTATACGGTATGGCGATAGGGCGTGTCTTTTTTGGCGAGTCCATGTTCAGCCGGGCGAATGACAGCTCCAAGGTTGCCCTGGTCTATTTAAGCAGCCAGTTGAAAGCATGGGGTTTCAGAATGATCGATTGTCAGGTCTACACCAGACATCTGGCCAGTCTTGGAGCTGAGGAGATTCCGAGACAGCAATTCTGTCAGGACCTCTACAGCTGGACCCGCCTCGATACCCAGGTAGGCAGCTGGGCAAGCATCGAGCCAATCCAACCATGTTAGATAACCCGGGCTTTGCACAGGAGAATGCCTATGCGCTCTATATGAGCCAATTGCATGAGTGTTCCTATTTACCTGGTAGAGAAGCCAGAAACCTGTTTCTCGACCCTATGGCAAAGGTCACTGATGAACTCTACCAGCAGTTGATCGACAGAGGTTTTAGACGCAGTGGCTGTTATCTCTATCAGCCCGCCTGTCCCAACTGCACCAGTTGTGTCTCGCTACGAATACCGGTCGAAGCTTATCGACCATCACGCAGTCAGCGTAGAAACTGGACAAGGAACCGTGATCGTTACCAGGTCAAACTCTTGAACTCCGACTACTCTGATGAACACTACCAGCTCTACAAGAGATACCTTCTGCAGAGACATCCTGATGGCGCCATGGCATGTAACAGTCCCGGGCAATATACCCAGTTTCTTACCTGTGATTGGGCTGACACGCAGTTTATTGAATTCCGTGATGCCGATCGTTTAGCTGCTGTTGCGGTCAGTGATCTACTGCCAAATGGCACTTCATCAGTCTATACCTTTTATGATCCGCAACTGACCCGGGAGGGTTTGGGTGTGTTTGCTTTAATATGGCAGATCTACCATACAAAAGAGCTCGGCTTGGAGTGGGTTTACCCGGGATTCTGGATTGAAGCCTGCAGTAAAATGAACTATAAGTCCCGCTTCCGCCCGTTCGAATACTGGACAGGACAACAGTGGGCCAGTCATACAGAAATAGTGGTCGAGGAATAACTCGGTCTATACGATTCAGTCATCAATCGTAAATCACACGTTATCCGCTAGCCCGCACAATAACACCAACTCGCTCTACTGCAACAAGTCAGACAAAAATAACACCGGCATCAACCCTATGAGAATTCGTTAACCTCTTTGTCTGGTAAAACTTGCCTTTGATCTTTCCTTTACTGAGCTGTTGCAGGTTTTCTTATTGGTCTATATCCGCCCTTGTACCCGTGTTGAGTTTTTCCTCGGAGTCAGAGATCGAGAACAAGCTTTTTACGCCTTGGTTTGTACGTAACCTGTGGTTGATTCTTCTTTCGATCTGTAACAGTGGGTTTAAGTGTGGTCGAATTCATTCTGTTCGCGAGCTCTTCGCGCAATATCAACACATCAGATGGCGCATCGATCCCAAATCTTACATTGCCATTATGGATACTCAGAATCCTAAGTGTTACTGCCTCTCCTACTTGCAGTGACTGATTCAAATGGCGTGTCAGTACCAGCATTAGCTACCTCCTTGGAGCATATAATTATTAAGTTTACCGTACAGAACCGACATGGCCTGGTCAGTTTTTTCATATAGCGAGTGATGAATGTACAGTAGAACTAATAGTCCAATCATACATTATTGGATATGCAGATCCACAGAAACTCAACCCAATTTTAGTTGATTTTTTTTGATTGCGGTGACTGCAACAAATATGGAGTACAGCTTTTTTTTTATTATCAATAAATAGTGATTGTTCAATTATATTGAATCGGAACAGACCCTTTGAGTATGGTAATTACATCCCAATAACAATCGAGTATTTGAAGTCATACCGATAAAAAAGCAATCTTTGACGATCTTAAAACTCTGCCGCTAGTCATCCGTCACGATCTGTACAATAACTCGATAGTCCAGCAATCTATTGGATTGCTGATAGGAACATCTTTCCTATACATCCTGAACTTAAATTAAGTTGTTCAATTACATTGAAGTGTCTAGTCTTTACAGCATTTGTAGAACAGCAGAAAGCAAACAGGCCCTAAGAGCCTAATGGCTATTCCATGCGGTAACATCCAAAAAAGACTGCTGTTCAGATAGAAAAATATTACCCACATATTCTGAGACTTGTACAGACGGCAGCACTTCAAGGGGGTGGAAAATCGTTAAAGTGTTACGCTGTTCGCCTGAGTGAGGCAAAATACCTCTACCGGTTTGCCTTTTTTATGCTGTCTCGGCCAGAGTGCATGCCGACCTGCCTTATGGTTACTCTCAGATAACTGATTAATCATACTCACACCACTATCGGTCAAAGTAATGACAGGTAGTCGCCTTCGACTACCTTGCACAACTACCTTCTCGCTCCGGGTCAATCGATCTGCGATCCATCGGGGTGTTTTACCGTTGACCAGGCTGAATTGACAGTAATCCCATAGCAACCACTCCTCTAACTCCGGTGCATCATCTAGGTAGGGAATAATGAAATTGCAGACCTTTTCAAAGAGCGTGTCAGGCTGCAGGTTGTGCCTGGCAATCTCCTCTCCTGAAACCTCAAGCAACCGGTCAAAACAGAGGCTGACACTTGCTGTAAAACAGTGCTTTACAAGTCCCGACAAGGTGGTTTTTAGCAAACCACTGTTGTAGAGCCTTTCGAGTAATTCCGCATAGCGCTTAAAGTGTGCTATCTCTTTGAATTCTAAAGATGGATTGGACAATACCTCATAAGGTGGCTCGGTATCCCACCGATAACCGAGTTGCACAGCCTGCTGCTGTAAAGGGGTCCCCGGGAGCATTTTCAGAATGCCCAGTTGCAAATGATCCGGATAGAGCGTGAAAGTCTGATCCAGGGAGCTGGCACACAGTTCAACGGACTCTCCTGGAAGCCCAACGATCAGGTCAAGGTGGACCGGATGTCGTCTCATCTCAACCAGGCGACGAATATTCTCCAGTGACTTTGCCACATCCATGTGGCGATCGATATTGAAAAGCACCTGGTCGTTCAGGGTCTGTAATCCGATCTCAAACTGGAACTTCCCCGGCATCGATTCCCGGAACACACGCATGGCCTGTTCAGAGATCCGGTCAGGATTGAGTTCCAGATGAAAACGCAAGCCTGCAGGCGTTGCAGCAAAACGTCGCAGCAGTGTTGTGGTGCGTTTTTCTCCCAGATGGAAGCTACGGTCCAGTAGTTTGACGGTTTTATTGGATAACCGTTCGAGCACTTGCAGATCGGCTTCGACCCGATCCATGGGAAATGCTCTCAAGCGCTCTGTTGCACTACTACAGAAGCTGCACTGATAGGGGCAGCCTCTGGAAGTTTCCCAGTAAACCAGGGGCTTGTCGCTATCGAACCGTCCTTCAGTCAGAACCGGGGGAATCTCGGATACAGCCATCAACTGAATTGGATTTTGTTGAATCTGATTGTTTTTCCGGTAGACCAGACCTGAAACCGTCTCATAGCTCCCTTGCGCCTGAATAATCACGTTCATCAGGTCGGTAAAGGCGGCTTCCCCCTCCCCTTCGATCACATAGTCGATTTCAGTCACCCTGCTCAGTAGTTCTTCCCCTCTGGCGCCAGCCTCCGGCCCACCGAATACCACATGCGTATCAGGCAATAGTTGCTTAAGCAGTCTGGTCAAACGTATGCTGGCTGCGATATTCCATAAATAGGTGGAGAACCCGAGGATTTTCGGTGCATATTCAACCAGCCTCTCAATCAGCACCTGGTGATTGGTATTCACCAGCGCATCAAACAACTCCATTCGGTGCTCACAGCCTCGAGCATCCGCATAGGCTGCAATGGATTGGAGAGCAAGCGAGCTGTGGCTGTATCCAGCATGCAGCGCTACAAGCGCGACCTTGGGACGATTTTCTGAAGCGGATGGCGGTAACAAGTTTTTCCTCTACCCTTAATACGATCCAGGAATAAGATTCATCTATCAAACTTCACTCCCCAGAAGCACTGGCAGCCTGACAAGCTTAGATCCTTGATGACAAAATCAGCTGTGTATTGTACACCTTCCGGGTTCCTCATCATTGCCACTTGATCATTAGAAATTCCTCGATTTCAATGGCCTGCCAAGTTATCATTCATGAGCCTGATTGCAGATATTGAGACTCTGCTCAATTTTCTCAGGTAACACTCTGATTACGCATTAATACTCTCATGGCAGAAAGGATTTGGAAGAATGATCGATTTCGATAAAGTGCACATAGGTGTACTTGGTCTTGGTTACGTTGGGCTGCCTCTGGCAGTTGAGTTCGGAAAGAAATTTCCCACCATCGGTTTGGACATCAATGAAGCACGTGTCGAGGAGCTGAAACAGGGTAAGGACAGCTCTTTGGAGGTCGATCCGGCTGAGCTTCAGCAGGTTCCCCACCTCAGCTTTACCAGCGAGCTTAAAGACCTGAAACCATGCAATGTCTTCATTGTTACGGTTCCGACACCAATCAATGAGCACAAACAGCCGGATCTGTCACCGCTTGTCGGCGCCAGCCACGCACTGGGCAAAGTGATGAAGCCCGGTGATATTGCGATCTTCGAATCGACAGTCTATCCCGGAGCGACCGAAGAGGTCTGCGTACCGATTATGGAAGCGGAGTCCGGTTTGAAATTCAACCAGGACTTTTTTGTCGGATACAGCCCTGAGCGTATCAATCCCGGAGATAAAGAGCACAGACTACCCACCATCAAGAAGGTGACCTCAGGCTCCACCCCGGAAGTCGCTGATTTTGTTGATGAACTTTACAAGACAGTCATCACGGCCGGAACCCATAAAGCAAGCAGCATCAAAGTGGCTGAAGCGGCAAAAGTCATCGAAAATACCCAGAGGGATGTCAATATCGCCCTGATTAATGAGTTGGCTCTGATTTTCAACAAATTGAATATTGATACTCTGGAAGTGCTTGAAGCGGCCGGAAGCAAGTGGAACTTTCTTCCCTTCAGACCAGGACTGGTGGGTGGCCACTGCATTGGCGTTGACCCCTACTACCTTACCCACAAAGCCCAGTCCATCGGCTATCAGCCGGAGATTATCCTCGCTGGTCGTCGTCTCAATGATGGCATGGGGGCCTATGTGGTACACAGCGTCGTCAAGATGATGATGAAACGGGGATTGTCCACCAACAACAGCCGTGTTCTGGTACTGGGCCTGTCATTCAAGGAGAACTGCCCGGACCTGAGAAATACCAGGGTCGTCGATATCGTCAGTGAATTTGAGGAGTACGGGGCATCTGTCGATGTCTATGACCCCTGGGTCAATCCGCAGGAGGCAGAGGAAGAGTACGGATTACGCCCCATCGATAGTCTATCTGAAGGCACTTATGATGCGGTCATCCTGGCGGTAGCCCATCAGGAATTCCAACAGATGGGGGCGAACCAGATCAGAGCACTTTGCAAAGAGAACGGCGTACTATTCGACGTTAAGAACGTACTCCCGGTTGATGAGGTTGATGCCAGACTATGACTACTTATGAATCACTGAAAGAGCGCCTTAAAAACCAACAGGCCACCTGGCTGATCACCGGTGTAGCTGGGTTTATAGGCTCTAACCTCCTGGAAACTTTGCTGAAACTGAATCAGAAAGTTGTCGGCCTGGATAATTTCGCAACCGGCCATGCGTACAACTTTGACAAGGTTCAGGCCGCTGTTTCCGCAGAACAATGGTCCGGTTTCCGTTTCATCGAGGGTGATATTCGTGATTTGCAGACCTGCCACGATGCCTGTAACGGGGTTGACTATGTACTCCATCAGGCGGCTCTCGGCTCGGTACCCCGCTCGCTTAGTGATCCGATAACCACCAATGAGAGCAACATCAGCGGATTTTTGAACATGCTGGTTGCCGGCAGGGATGCACAGGTCAAGCGTTTCGTCTATGCCGCCTCAAGTTCGACCTATGGCGATCACCCGGGTCTGCCAAAGGTCGAGGATAAAACCGGAAACCCGCTCTCACCCTATGCCGTCACAAAGCTGGTAAATGAACATTATGCTCAGGTATTTGCCCGTTGTTATGATTTCAACACCATCGGCCTGAGATATTTCAATATCTTTGGCCAACGCCAGGATCCGAATGGGGCCTATGCGGCTGTGATTCCCAAATGGGTGGCTTCGATGATCGACCGGGAGGATGTCTTCATCAATGGGGATGGTGAGACCAGTCGTGATTTCTGTTATATCGACAATGCGGTTCAGGCAAATCTGTTAGCTGCCACAACCACCAATCCGGATGCGACTAACCAGGTTTACAATGTGGCGGTAGGTGATCGAACCAGCCTCAATCAGTTGTTCACCAAAATCAGAGACACCCTTGCAGACAGGTTTAACTATCTGAGTGATCTGGCCCCGGTATACCGGGACTTCAGGGCAGGTGACGTTCGTCACTCCCTGGCCAATATCGATAAGGCAAAATCCCTGCTTGGCTATCAACCCAGCCATAACATCGATCAGGGTCTGGCTGAAGCGATGTCCTGGTATATCGATGATTTAGCCAGCTGAATCAAATCATCTGATCTCATAGCTGTCGATCAGCTACAGATCATTTCTATCTAATTACACTCAGGAATCTGTATTTAAAGGAGGAAATTGAAGTCATGCGTGTACTCATCACCGGCGGTGCCGGATTTATCGGATCCGCCCTGGCTCTGCGTTTGTTGGATAGGGGCGATGAGGTCATCAGCATCGATTGCCTGAACGACTACTACGATGTGAATCTGAAAAAGGCACGGCTGGCCCGTACTCAGGCACACGCAAATTTCACCGACCTTCGAACGGAGCTTGAGGACAGGTCTGGGATTGCAAAGATTTTTGCAGAGTATCAACCCCAAAGGGTTGTCAATCTGGCCGCCCAGGCCGGGGTTCGTTATTCGATCGAAAACCCACTGGCCTATGTCGATTCCAACCTGGTCGGGTTCGGTCATATTCTGGAGGGTTGCCGTCATCACGGCGTTGAGCACTTGGTGTATGCATCGAGCAGCTCCGTCTATGGAGCAAATACCTCCATGCCCTTCTCTGTGCATGACAATGTGGATCACCCGGTCAGCCTCTACGCCGCAACAAAAAAAGCCAATGAGCTGATGGCTCACACTTACAGCCATCTCTATCGCCTGCCGACGACCGGATTGAGATTTTTCACGGTGTATGGCCCCTGGAGCCGCCCGGACATGGCGATGCTGAAGTTTGCCCACAAAATTATGCAGGGTGAGCCGATTGATGTCTTCAACTATGGTAAACACAAGCGGGATTTCACCTATATCGACGACATTGTCGAAGGGGTGATCAGGGTTTTGGACAAGATACCTGAGCCCAACCCGGAGTGGGATTCCGACCATCCTGATTCCGCCAGCAGTACCGCCCCCTACCGCCTCTATAACATCGGTAACAATCAACCGGTGGAGCTGATGCGCTACATCGAGCTTCTCGAAGAGAGCCTGGGTAATAAGGCACAACTGAATCTGCTGCCACTTCAGGATGGGGATGTGATAGCAACCTACGCTGATGTGGCAGAGTTGATCGAAGATACCGGATATAAACCCGCTACACGCCTGGAAGACGGCGTCACCAACTTCGCCCGCTGGTTCCTCGACTACTACGATTACTGATCAATCGCCACCTTCTTAACCGAAAAACTCAATAGGTTCTGTTCAGGGCATTTTTTAAGCCGCTAACCATCTGAATCTAAAAGATAGGTCTAAGCGTGCGTGCCCGTATCAAGGCACGCTTAGGCGTTACCTAACCTGTTCAGCTACCGGTTTAATTAGAGCCACAATCGCTGACGAACGACAATCGCAAACAGCCTGGGAGGGAGTATATTTGGAAAAAAAACAGGCGGGGGATGGCCCTGGAGGCAGTTGGGCCATCGATCCCCGCCAGACTAGCGCTTAACACGGAAACGACCAACCGTGAGCGTAGGGAGAGACTATAGGCTCTCTTCCCGGCGGACATTGACCTGAGTCAATAAACCCTAAACTACATCAGGTTATTCGGGAACAATGTCCAAAAAACTACGACAAGCACACATACCCGCCTGGTAACCAAGCCAAACATATCTGGGCCCACCTATTCCGAGGCACCGCCAAAGAGCTCGATCAGACTGGGTAGAAATCGCCGAAACTCCAGACACATCAAGGTGAAGTGGCTGTCGAATGCATCTGCCTCAGTCTCAATCTGATTGTCTGCAGCCTGCTCTTGAATCAGATCCAAAAACCGTAACCGTTTGATCGAGAGATCTGACTCGATCAGACAGGAGATACGCTCATCCCACTCAACCGCCAGCTTGACCACATCCTTACCCGCTTCCAGATGGGCCAGGATCTCATCAGCAGTCAAGTCCTGTCCCTTGCAGCGCACCACACTTGCCTCTTCCGATCGATCTTGTAGTTCACAGCTGTCCAGCAGGCTGAAGTTCTTATGCTGACCTGGGTGTTTCAACCACTCCGTCATGATAAAACTTGGCGCTGTGGCGCTCTCCAGAGGTTTCACCGGCAGAGAACCCAAAGTATCCCGTAGCAGGGAAATCAAAGCCTCTGCCCGGTTGGCACTGGCGGCATCCACCAAAATCCATCCCTGCTGTTTGTCGATCATGGCATATTGCCGGGTATGGCGGCTGAAGGCCTGGGGTAACAGCTGCTGGAAGGTATCCTCACGCAGCTCGGTACGCTCTTTGCGCCCCACCTTACGCCCCTCGGTCTGTTCGATCTCAGAGATTTTTTCCTCCACGATCTCATTGATGACCGTCGACGGTAACAACTTCTCTTCCTGGCGGGCACAGATCATCTGGCACCCTGCGATCTCATGAACCAGCAGCTCCGACTGCCTGCCAAGAGGTGTATCCCACCCCAGACTCATCAGTTCCTGACTGCTACAGGATTGAAAGGCCTTGCTTTTCAGCTGCTCCTCCATGGCTTCCTGTGAGAGATTCAAAGGTTGTTGCAACAGATAGATCCGGAGATTCTTAAACCACATATATTATTTCCATCGGAGAGTGTCAGGGAGCGGATTATCCAGAACTCTCAGTTGTCGAGTCAAACCGATTTTCCTGCAATCTCCGGTAATGGGTGATGCAACCATCATGCTTTCATTGGGAAATCAGAGAGTTCAGTCAACTATAAAAAATCTCTGCTCTGATTGTACTCGGGCACCTGCTGCCGGTAGGCTATTCTTTAAGAGTGGAGAGGTTCTGACTGATTGCATTTTCATCTCTTCAGTTCATCTCAAGTAAATGGCAAATCGGGGCCTGTTGGCTTAAAGTACCAACACTCTGCCCAATCCACAGCAACGGAGTTAGGGCCTGTATGACCTCCGAATTCACCACCCTTTCCGATCAGGATCGCGCCCGATTACTGGATATTGCAAACCGCTCAATCGACTACGGCCTCAAAAATCACACATCGCTGGAAGTGAAGCCGGAGGACTACCCAGAAACACTGCGAGCCGTCCGCGCCAGTTTTGTCACCCTGAAACTGGCTGATCAGCTACGTGGTTGCATCGGTCACCTGGAAGCCATCCAGCCGGTGGTATGCGATGTGGCTGGAAATGCCTACGCAGCGGCTTTTCGTGACCCTCGATTTCCGCCATTAACCCCCTCGGAAAGAGAGCAGGTGGCGATTCATCTCTCCCTTCTAACCCCTTCGGTTGCCATTGAATTCAGCTCCGAAGCCGATCTGTTGGCCAAGATCAGACCCGGCATAGATGGATTGATTCTGATCGAAGGGATACGGCGAGGTACCTTTCTGCCATCGGTCTGGGAGTCGTTGCCCAATCCACGGGATTTTGTTGACCAGCTCAAACTGAAGGCCGGTCTACCCAGTAACTACTGGTCAGACAGCCTGGAAGTGATGCGATACGAAAGCGAATCCTTTGCAGAATAATTCGAGTCGATTTGTTCTCACTGATCAACCCATTGGCAAGATCAGGTTAGAGCCTTAACCTGGTTGTCCAAGTTATCCCCACCTATCGGCAAGTTCCCAATGACTGTTCAGCACATTGCCTGCCATCGGTCCAGATTGCATCATCGAGTCGGGATCCCGACAACAGCACCCCTTGCATACGCGCACCGGTAAAGTCTGCAAAGCGTAGATCACCCTCTCTGAGGTCAGCATCGCGAAGATCGGCCCCCTGTAGATTGGCGCCAACCAGCAGTGCATTGGTCAATTGCGCATAACGCAGATCTGCCTTCCTCAAATCGGCATAACTGAGATCAGCAGCCGAAAGGTTGGTGGCACTGAACTTTCCCTGACGCAATACAGCGCTGTTCAAATTAGCGCCGGCCAAACTCGATGAACCGACGTCGATACCCAACAGCAGACAGTTACGCCAATTGACACCAGGCGCCGGCGGTTGATCACATTGGGGGGTATCAATCTTCTCTGGCATACCGATCAAGAGTGAGAGCAGCAACACCCCAAGCAGAATCACCACAGTGACCACCAGCGGTACGACTGGAATCCTTCCCACTCGCGCCCTTTCCTTGGAGCGCTGCTTGGCTCTGGCCTCAACCTTGGCCATGGCCGCTTTATCTCCCGATTCAGCACGCATCTGCAGGGGAACAACCTCAGCAACCCTACCGATCTCCAGCCACTCCTGCTGATCCAGGCTGATCTGATCCGTCAGATTTAATAATCCCTCGAGCAACTGCTGTCTGATACGAGCCTCGCTGACCGGTCCTGAGATCAAGCCATCATGGCGGGTAAACCAGGCCTTTGGGGATTCGCTGTTTTGTTCGTTCATAGTAAACCGCTGACTGGAAATTTGACCGGGCTCTGTCTTAGGACCTTCAAGCATCTCCTGAATGCGGAACGAAGCCTGAATTCCTGAAAGTGAACTATTTGGTCACCGGACTGATAAGTTGAGTATACTTCTGATTATCCATCCACTGGAAGTTTCCATGCCCTTTTCGATCGCCAAAATTTTACCGCCACTGCCGACCACAACCAGTGCCAGATCACTGCTTGAGGCAATTCAGCCCGGGCAGTTGTTAAAAGGTACAGCACTGTCCGAAAACCTCAATGGGGCCATGAAATTACAAATTGGCGTAACCCAGTTGACTGCCCAGACAACCTTGAGTGTCACTCCTGGCCAATCCCTGTTACTTCAAGTGGAAAAGGCCGGTAAGTTACCTGAATTGCGAGTCCTCACTCAACCCACCCAGAAGGAGCTGACTGCCTGGGCATTGAAAAGTAATCTACCGCGACAACAGCCCCTGCCTCAACTGTTCAAAGCACTTACCCAGCTGGCCTCGGAACCACAGACAAAACCGCTACCGGAACCGGTCAGACAGGCGATCAGCCAGGTTTTGACAAGCGCCCTTTCGATTGACAAGCCAACATTTAAAACTGAGCTGAATCAGGCATTGCAACTGAGTGGTAACCAGACTGAATCCCTACTGATTCGACAATTACCGGCAAATCAGGATCTGAAGCTCAATCTGCTCAGATTGATCAGCATTATCAAACCCTATCTTGCTCAATCATTTGAGTCCGCAGGTCTAAAGCTCCCCGTGACTGGCGCACCCGCAACCAGCCAAAACAATCCATCGTCATCTGCCCCAGCCGTGACTTTACCCAATCAAATCCTGCTATCCAATCCGCAGGCGGCATTGCCAGCCCAGACCCTGGAAGCCAGCCCCACACTGAAGTTGTTGCTCGATCTGTTCAAACATCTCGATGGCGCCATCGCCAGGATTCAAACCAACCAGCTCAGTTCATTGCCACCGACAGACGAATCAGCCAGACAGATCTGGCAGTTCGAGTTGCCGATACGGCATGAAAACGGTTTCGACCTGTTTCACCTGAAAATTGCCAGGGATGGACATCGGGGTGCTGCCGCCCAACCCGGATGGCAGTTAACCCTGCACATGAACATACAACCACTTGGTCCCATGCGTATCAAACTGCATCTGGTTGGTGAAAGCCTCTCGACCACCATCTGGTCGGAATACCCGAGTACATCAAAGCTGGTAAGCAACCATCTGGACAGGCTGCGCATCGGTTTTGAAACCGCTGGTCTGGAAGTGAAGAAGCTGGAATCCTTTCAAGGTGCTGCGCATAACGAAGAGCAGATACCTGGCGAACATTCATTACTCAACGAGCAGGCATGAATAAAAAAGACCTAGATAGCTCGGATCTTGCCGTCGCACTCAAGTACGATGGGGAAAATACCCCAAGGCTGACGGCGAAAGGCCGCGGTGAACTGGCGGAAAAGATCCTGGCTCTGGCGGAAGAGCACAATATTCCTTTGCATGAAGATGTGGAGCTTGCCGCCCTACTCTCTCAGATACCGCTTGGAGATGAGATACCCCAGGCTCTCTATCGGGCCGTTGCAGAGGTGATTGCCTTCGCCTATCTGCTCTCCGGAAAACGTCCGCCTGGGTTTGAGGACCAATAACTCTCCTAGGGCCTGTTAACATTAATCACCACACTGCAATCACGGAGCGAATCATGCCGAACAAAAGAAAGATATTGATCTATAGCCTTTTGCTAGGTTGTTTTTCAATTGCCATGAGTCTGCAGGCTGAAGAGAAGGCTACTGAGCAAACACCAACTGCACAGAACAAAACCTATACCGCGGGTAGCGGCAGCAGACCGAAGCTCAGTCGAAAATGCGCTATCTACTCAGGTATCTGTCCAATGAGCAAACGCAGTGAGGTCGGTGCCTACTGCATATGCAATACACCATCAGGGCCGATACACGGTGTTGTGATTCCATAGTGCCTGGATAAACAACTGATTGAACAGAATAAGGCGTCAGGTATGGATCGGTGGTTTACCCTGACATGTGAATCAACCGCCATTTCTTGCGGATGGTTACAATCTCATCTCTCCTGAATCTCCTCAGCGGAGAACACCCCTCTGATCTCCTCAACCCGTTCAAGCGCATGGACATACATCGTATTCAGCTGTTCTACCGGAAGCAGCTTTGTCGATTCACTCATCCAGTGACATCTTTCGAGATCGATAGCACATTGAAGACCATTACCGAATGGGCCGGAGTGTCGACCAAGGGCTTCGATCATATGGTCCGCCAGAGGGATCTCTTTGAGCAGCTGTTCCATCGGTTGATTCAACATCGCGTCGAGGGTGGATAGCAAGCCTACGGTATAGCCGCTATCGGGATGGCCAGTGTTGAACTCATCGGCCAGCGCTCTGCACATCTCTGCCCTGACCAGACTGGTGGTGATCAATTCGGGAGAAGCCTCCTCAATACTGGCCATCACAAACAGCGTCGACCAGGCCCTTAGACGATTCAGGCCGATAAAAACAACCGCCTCCTGGATCGATGATATCTTGCGCGTCAATCCCTGAGCGGCAGAGTTTATGACCCGTAGCAGCTTAAAACTCAAATTGGGATCGAGCTCAATCAGTTTGGCCACTTCCTCAATGTCCGCATTGGGATCGTTGATCTGAGCGATGGTTTTGAGCAATATAGTCCTGTTACCTGGGTTTCGGGTGGTACTGAGTGTTTGGGGTTTGGCAAAGAAATAGCCCTGAAACAGGGTAAAACCGAGACGTTTTGCGGTTTCAAACTGCTCGCGGGTTTCCACTTTTTCAGCAAGCAGTGTGATACCTCGCCTCAGCAGATCATTGATTGGCTCAACATAATTCTCGAGATCAAGCCCCAGAATCTCGACCTTGATCAATGAACAATAAGGCAGCAAGGGTATCCAGCGTTCCTCGAAACGATAGTCATCCAATGCAATCGCATAGCCGGCTTCATGGAGTTTTCGAATACCGTCAACAACTGCCTGTGTCAGCTCAAAGTCCTCCAGAACCTCGATCACAATCTGATGTGGGTCAACAGGCAATGAAGTAAACTCTGTAAAAAACCGCTGAGTCATGTTGATGAATACACGATGTTTGCCAACCAGGCGATGCAGGCCAAACTCCAGAAAACTGTTCAGCACAGTACGGGCAGTCGCCATATCACCATCAAAACCCTGCTGTGAGTCAGAGATTGACCGATAGAGCAACTCATACCCATAGACATTCAGGTTTTTGTCGAGAATAGGCTGGCGACCCACCTGAACGACTTCCGGGGGCAGATGCAATTCAGCGTCTGGCATCGTTTCACTCATGCTGTTTATCATACATAAGTTAGAGTTATCAGTCCTTGATTTCAATAAAGTTAACTGTACGACTACCATGGTCGTTGAGCGGGAAAATGTAAATCCATTCGGTTCTACAAACCTTGAAATGGAGCAACATTAAGTAAGGAAAAAACCTGGCCGTTGCCACTGAACAACGAGCACAACCAAGCGGTACATTTTCTGCAAGATACCAAAGTGTCTGTACTGATTGGATTTGTGATAGCAGATTTAAGCTGTGTAATCTATTCAGACTGCAGTGTTCAACTGCCTATGTAAGATATAAAACTGAGGTTTATGCAAGACGTCAAGCATCTACCGAATCTAGTGGGCCACTAGGGTTGGCTCGAAGAAAAGACCTTTATAAGAGCCGTGTCAGCGATTTCTTTGATTATGGTCGTCGTTCTCTTTCTGCTCTCTGCGATCTGCACTTTTCTGTTCTTCTTCACGATAACGATCGAGCACTTTATTCAGTGCCTGAGTACGACTGTGTTTCTGTTTCCAATTGGTTTTCTGGCTATTGTGATTGACCATACTGGCGGCAACGACCTGTTGCTGCTGATTGATCGCCTCATCCAACTTCGCAAGAAAGGTTCGGTATTCCTGCAGTTGTGTGGATGTCATGCCTTCCCGCGCCATCAGCTCAAAGCGCTCCAGATACTCTTGATGGTATTGCTTCAGTTGTTTTAGCTTCGCCTCCTCCTGCTCAAGATTCTTACGCGCCTTTCCCATAGTGCGCGCTGCATTCTGCTCCTTGGAGTGTGCGAATCTCTGTACTGGCTTGAGTCGTTTCGAAGGCGACATAATCGATTCTCAGTTTGTTATTCCACAGGATTCGGCAAATTCAAACCTGCCGGCATCTCTGCTTCAGGCTCCGGCTCAGCTGGAAACAGGGTTTCAAGGTCCTCAAGACTCTGTGCCAGAGTCACGGGTGTGTGCATGTCCTGGCGTAAAAACTCATTCAGTGCCGGCATCGCTGATATCGCAATATCGATCTGTTCATCACTGCCAGCCTCATAGGCGCCAACACTGATCAAATCTCTGTTCTGCTGATATAGAGAGTATAGATGCTTAAACGAGCGCGCGGCATCCTGATGGCTATAGCTGGTGATATCGTTCATCGCTCGACTGATCGAAGCCTCGATATCGATTGCCGGATAGTGACCAGCATCCGCCAATTGTCGGGAGAGTACAATATGTCCATCCAGAATTGCCCGGGCCGCATCGGCAATCGGATCGTTTTGATCATCCCCTTCAGTGAGGACCGTATAGAATGCAGTAATTGAGCCCCCACCCTTATCGCCATTACCGGCCCGCTCCACCAATTGTGGCATTTTGGCAAAAACCGAGGGAGGGTAACCCTTGGTTGCCGGCGGTTCATGGATGGCCAGAGCAATCTCACGCTGTGCCTGGGCAAAGCGGGTCAGTGAGTCCATCAGCAGCAAAACATGTTTACCCTGTTCTCTGAAGCTCTCGGCAATACTGGTGGCGAGCATAGCGCCATGCATTCTTCGCAGCGGAGGGTTGTCGGCCGGTACGGCAACCACGACGGCACGTTTCAATCCCTCTTTTCCCAGGATATTTTCGACAAACTCCTTCACCTCACGACCACGTTCACCGATCAACCCCACCACAGTGACATCCGCATTGGTGTAGCGGGTCATCATCCCCAGCAACACACTCTTACCAACACCGGAGCCGGCAAAAAGACCCAGTCGCTGGCCCCGCCCGACACTCAGCAGTGAGTTGATCGCACGCACACCGACATCCAATGGCTCCCTGATCGGGGTTCTGGCCAAGGGGTTGAAACTGGTTCCGGTCAGGGGACGACGTTCGTCGTTGTGGATAGGTCCGAGGTTGTCCAGCGGTTTTCCGGCGCCATCAATGACCCGTCCAAGCAGGTGTTCACCAACCACAGCTTCGCAGACACGCCCGGTCGGAATGACTCTCGCCCCCTGCTCCAGGCCATGAATATCTCCTGTGGGCATCAGGTAGAGACTGTCTTCACCAAATCCAACTACCTCGGACTCAATATGCGTACCGTTGCTGCTGACCACATCACATTGGCCACCGATCACGGCGCGACATCCAATCGCCTCAAGGGTCAGACCGACCATTCGCGTCAATCGACCTTCAACCACCAGACCCCGGTCATCTCCGAGTCGATCCTGATAGCGGCGTAACCGTTCCGCCCAAATCTGATGTCTCTCCGCACCCAGTTGCATAATGACTACTCCTCTTCCATCTGCTCGTCGATGGCACGGGCACCGGCCAACAGTGGCGCAATCAGACTGGCGAGCCTGGATTCCAATGATGCATCGACCTGGGAGGTATCGGTCACCACTTTACAGCCACCCCGATTGATCACCGGATCCTCAATCAGATGCCAACCCACTTCGGAATCACCCAGCGCGTAGACCTCACGTATCAGTTCAGCATCCTCCGGATGCAGCAGCAGTCGTACATTGCGTGAAGAGACCGGTAATACGGAAAGCGCTTCCCTGACCACACCGACAATCAGATTTGGGTCACTTTTGACCTCCCGGCGGACAAGCTGCTTAACAATTGCAATAACCAGCGCCAGCAGCTCTTTCTCAATCTGATTGTCCAGATTTCTCAATGGCCGTTCGAAGGTTTGCAGCAGGCGATCAAATTGAGAGGTATACTGTTTCAGCTCCAGCTGGGCCTGGTTCAGACCCTCTTTATGGCCATACTCAAATCCCTCCTGCTTACCCTTTTCGAAGCCCTCTTCATAGGCCTGGCGCTGTATCGCCTCAAGCTCTTTTGCAGTAGGTGGCGCACTGGGGGGATTGATGGTGCCTCGATTTGTCCGTTTCTTGCCATCTCCCATTTCCGGCGGCAACCACTGCCTGATATCTGCAGTGCCACCGTCACCGGACTTAGACGAACTCATCGCCACCGCCTCCGAGCATGATCTCACCGGCATCCGCCAGGCGGCGTGCTACCTGTAGTATCTCTTTCTGCGAGGCCTCCACATCACTCAACTTGGCAGGAGCGGCTGCTTCCAGGTCATCCTTGAGCATTTCAGCTGCACGTTTCGACATATTCTTGAAGATCTTCTCTTTCAGTGCTTCATCGGCACCACGCAGCGCCAGCAGCAGCTGCTCGGTACTGACTTCACGCAGCAGTGCCTGAATACCCCGGTCATCCACATCGATGAGGTTTTCAAACACAAACATATTATCCTGCAGCTCCTGACCAAGATCCGAATCCACTTCAATGATCTCTTCCATCAGTTTGCTCTCAACCGCGCCATCCAGCATGTTGAGAATTTCGGCTGCAGTTTTGACTCCACCCAGGTTGGATGATTTGACGTTGGAGGCGCCGGAAAACTGCTTTTCAAGGATCTCATCAAGCTCCTGCAAAGCAACCGGTTGAATGCCATCCAGAGTGGCTATGCGCATGATCACATCAGTACGTACGCGATCAGCGAACTGACTGACCACCTGAGCAGCCTGATCCGGCTCCAGAAAAGAGAGTACGATGGCGATGATTTGTGGATGCTCTAGGCGAATCAACTCGGCAATTCCGCGGGGATCCATCCACTTCAGTTGTTCGAGACCTTTACTGTTGCGACCCAGAAGGATGCGGTCGATGACACCGCCGGCCTTATCCTCTCCCAAGGCATTGGTGAGCATGTTGCGAATATATTCATCAGAGCCCAGTCCTAAGGCAGTCTGTTTTTCCAGTGTGGATACAAATTGATGCATCACCGCTTCCATTTGGTCCGTGCTCACCCCTGTCAGAGAGGCCATTGCAAGCCCCACATCCTGAACCTCTTTGGGTCCCATATGACGGAGGATTTCAGCCGCATCTTTCTCACCCAGTGCCAGCAACAGAATTGCAGACCGTTCAAGTCCACTCGTTTTATTGACATCCGAGGCATTACCATCAGATGCCGTCATTGCTTGTTTAGCCGTTTGATTATTTGTTGCCATCTTCAGCAATCCACTTTTTAACTACCTGAGCCACTCGCTTAGGATCGTCTTGAATCATATTACGTGCAGCATCCAGTGTTTTCTCATAACTTCTCGGCCCTGGCAGCTGCAGGGAATCATCATCTTCGGACAGCATACCCATTTCACCACCGCCAGCACCACCAGGCATCTGCGCCATACCTCCCTCACCTGCAACGGCCCCTGCGGTCGCCATCGATTCACTCATCTGTGTCGTCACCACCTGCTTGGTCAGTCGGGTCATGGTGGGCTTCAGCACCCCGAAAACCAACAGCAGGAACAGCAATGCGCCGCCAACCTGACGAATCAGATCCCAAAACCAGCTCTGTTCCCACATCGGCACTTCAGGCAGTGGTTCCATGGGCTGAGGGACATAGAATGCCTCACTGATCACCTGTACTCTGTCACCACGCTGGATCTCGAATCCGACCGCCTCTTTGACCAGGTTGGAAATGCGGGTAATCTCTTCCGCTGTCCGTTCAACCGGCACCGCCACACCATCCTCACCGGCCTGATAACGATCATTCACCACAACAGCAACTGAGAGTTTGCGCAGCCGACTGCTAGGCAAACGGGTGTGGCTGATGGTCTTGTCCAGCTCGAAATTGCGGGTGGCCCGTTTGCTGGTATTGACTGGAGTACCACCGGCTTCACCCTCTCCACCAGCCACCTGAGGCGCATTCGCAGCGGCCGGAGGCTGATTGGTCAGGGCACCTGGAACACCTTGCACATCGCTCAACACAGATTGCTGCTCATTGATCTGCTCTGATCGCAGTGCGTTCACATCCGGATTATAGTATTCCTGGGTCTGTTCAACATAGGTGAAATCCACATCAGCGGTAACTTCTGCTCGCAGATTTTCCCGTCCGACCACAGGCTCAAGGATATCTTCAATCCGCTGCTTGTAGTGGCCTTCAAGCTCGCGAGTGTATTCAAATTGCCGGGAAGTCAGTTGCATTTCACGGCTGTCTTTCTTGGTGCTCAGCAGACGTCCTTTCTGATCGACCACCGTGACATTTGATACATCCAGTTCAGGCACGCTCGAGGCGACCAGATGGGTGATCGCTTCCACATGCCCCTTTTCCAGGCTTCGTCCGGGATAGAGTTTCACCACCACCGAAGCACTTGGGAATTTTCTTTTACGGATAAACACTGACTGTTTCGGTGTTGCCAGATGTACCCGAGCGCTATCCACATTGGCCATGGTCATGATCGAACGGGCCAGTTCCCCTTCGATGGCACGCTGATAACGGGCCGTCTCCACCAGTTTGCTGGTTGAGAATCCGGTATCCTCCTGCATCAGTTCGAAACCGGTCGATCCGGAACGCGGCAAACCCTGGCCGGCAAGTTTCATCCGCGCCTCTTGCAGGCTTGAACTGGGTACCATCACGATGCCGTTGGCCTGATCGATTTCATAATCGATACCGGCCTGCTGCAGAGCCTGTGAGATCTCCATGGCATCCTTGTTGGGAAGGTTACCGAACAGTGGCGCATAGCTTGGCTTCTGGGTCCACAGCACAACGGCTACCCCCAATGCGACACTGGCTGCTATACCCACCATCACGGCGATCTGCCTGACGATGGGGTTATCCTGTATACGTGCCACTTCGACTTCGTTTGCTGCTTGTTCGGGAGTTACAGTTGCCATTTTTCGCCTTCTTATTCAATCAGTTAAATTGGCATGCTCATGACATCTTTATAGGCCTCAACCAGCTTGTTGCGGACCTGCACCATGGCTTCGAAAGAGAGGCTCGATTTTTGTGCCGCGATCATCACCTGAGCCAGATCCATCTCACCTTCGCCGCTCTCAAAGCTGGTGCGAAGTGCACTGGCTTCCTGTTGGATCGAGTTAACCCGGTCGATCGATTGCTTCAGCAGATCGGAAAAATCGGCCCCTGAGCTTTTCGGTGACTCCTGTGCATTGTCAGCAGCTTGAGCAGACATCACCCGCATTTGAGCCAATACTTGATCGATGTTCATGCTGTTGTTCATTCGTAAAGCTCCATTATCTTCATAACTACTTAGGTCTATGCACTATCCGCACCAGTTAGCCCGGTATGGCCACACCCGCATCCCGCATACGGGCAATCTTGTAACGTAATGTCCGTTCACTGATACCGAGACGACTGGCGACATGTTTTCTGCTGGTCCCACCTTCACCCAGGGCGTCCAGAATCATCTGCTCCTCCACTGAACGGAGATCGTCAGGAAGTTTTCCGGCATTGCCGGTTTGTCGCTCCATCTCGGGCTTGGTATCAATGGTCGTCGACTCAAAGCAGAGGTCATCAACACCGATCTCACCACTGCCGTTGAGAATCAATGCACGCTGCATCAGATTGTCCAGCTCCCGGACATTGCCGGGCCAGGGGTGTGTCATGAGTTGCTGCTCAGCAGTTTCACTGAACTGAGGCAGCTTCTGGCCGGGACGCAGACTCTTCTGCAACAAATGGTTCGCCAATGGCAGGATATCCCGCTGCCGCACACGCAGCGGTGGCAAAGTCAGCGGGAAGACATTGAGTCGATAGTAGAGGTCTTCACGAAATCTACCGGCCGAGACCTCCTCCCGAAGCTTGCGATTGGTGGTCGCCAGAACCCGCACATCCAGTTCAATCATTTTACGACCACCCAGCCTCTCCAGCTCCTTCTCCTGCAGTACCCGTAACAATTTGGCCTGCAGAGCCAGACTCATCTCGGAGATCTCATCCAGCAGCAGGGTACCGCCCTGGGCCTGCTCAAATTTGCCGGCTGTGGCCTGATAGGCACCGGTGAAGGCCCCTTTTTCATAACCGAACAGCACCGCTTCGAGCATGTTTTCAGGAATCGCGGCACAATTGATCGCAATGAAAGGTCCGCTGTTTCGTGGGGAATGCTGATGGATATAACGGGCGAATACTTCCTTACCCGTACCACTCTCGCCATTCAGCAATACCGTAGCCTCGCTTTGCGCCACCCGATGGGCCAATTCAAGTACTTCACGACTACGCACATCTTCAGCAACCGGTCCGGCATCCACCGATTCCACCAGTGGTAGAATATTGCCTGCCACTTTGCTGACCAGGACTTCCGCCTCAAAAGGTTTGACCAGATAGTCGACGGCACCGTCATGCATTGCCATAACCGCTTTTTCAATACTGCCATAGGCGGTCATCAGCAGAACCGGCAGGTCGGGATAGCCTTTTCTGAGCTCTCGCAACAGGGTATGGCCGTCCATGGGTTGCATCTGCACATCACTGACAACCATGCCAACAGGCGCCTGCTTTAACAGCTCAAGGGCCGATCTGCCATCTTCAGCGGTGACCACCGAATAATCGGCCAGTTCTAGGGTATCGCTCAGCGCTTCCCGCAGTGCAGGATCGTCTTCTACTATCAGCACCGTCGTTTGACTCATGACAGGCTCCTTATGTGTGCAACGCCAAGCGTTTGTTTTTCTTTGTCGAATCCCACCGGAGAAAGCTGCTCGATTGCCGGTGAGGCAAGTGGGAAATGGATTTGAAAGAGTGCCCCGCCGAGGCTTGAGTGACTTGCCAGAATCTCACCACCATGGTTAAGCACCAGATTCTGCACCACTGCCAAACCTAAGCCAGTACCGCCACTTCTGGTGGTGAAAAATGGATCAAAAATTCGTGGCAACAGCTCATCGGAAATGCCATTACCGTCATCGGCCAGATGAATCTCTATCTCGTCTTCAACCTGCAGCACGATCTGCACAACCTTCGCTCCTTGCTGAATTGCGTTCTCAAGGAGATTGCTCAACATACCCAGTAAGGCATCTTCCCGCCCCAACATGACCGCCCGTCCCTGACTCTGATCATCGATCACCAATGAGACGCTACTCTGTTGCAGATCATGCTCGACAGTGGAGTAAAAACGCATTAGCAGCTCACTGAGCAGAATGCGCGATTCGCCTGCATCTTCACCCCGGGCAAACATCAGGATGTCGTGAATTTGACGCTCCATATGCTGCAATCGGTCTCTCAACTTTGAGGTAAATTGCTGACGTTTGGCCAGATTCAGATCCTCACTGGCAAGATGGGAAGCATAGAGTAAGGCGCTGCTCAGCGGGGTGCGCATCTGATGGGCCAGTTGAGCAGACATTTCGCCCATCGCGGTCAACCGCTCACGACGGTTGAGTCGTTCCTGCAACTTGCGGGTTTCGGTGACATCAACCAGCACCAGGATATGGCCAGGTGCCTGTTCCAGGCGACTGGATGAAAGCGTTAGCAAATGACCGCTGAGCAGTTTCAGCTCGTTGCCTTTGATCACACCGCCCAATGCTTTCTGACGAACAACCTCAGGCCATGGAGCCATGGCCTCTAGACCGCCCAGCAGACGTTGTGCGGCCGGGTTGAACTCACGAATCCGCTCTTCACCATCGAGTACGATCACCGCCGCTGGCAGGGTCTCCAGCAACCTTTCCAAACGATCGGCCAAACGTTCTTTCTCGGCCAGCTGCACCATCCGCTCGCTACGTGCCGCCGCCAGCTCCTGACTCAGTTCCAGAACCTGGGATTGCAACTGCTGGTAGGAGCCGGTCAACTCTTCGGAGAGTTGATTGAACATAGTGAAGGCCGCCTCAAGGGCGTGTTGTCGATCGGCAAGTGATGGTTTTGGTGACACGTCGATAGCCTCTGTAGTCAGTCTTTATTCATCACTGACTAATGAAGCAAAATGTGTGCCTATACTATTTTTTATTTATTATCAGTAGGTTATAAATTCTAAACTGAAGAGACGTCAAATTCCCGTCGACTCTGTTTGACGCTGAAGGCCATATTTCCGTAACTTCTCCACCAGTGTGGTACGGCGCATATGCAAACGTTTGGCGGCATGGGCTACGATACCGTCCGACTCATCCAGGGCCTGCTGAATGAGACTCTGCTCCAGGGAGTTGAGGTGGGCCTTGAGGTCGATGCCGTCATTCGGCAGTCGTGGCGCATTCTGGGTCGTGCCAGGCTCATCCCCGTCCAGACTGACCTGTGGCAGCTTGGTGGTGTCGATCAATTCAGCCGCCGGTTTAAACTTCTCCGGTAGCTCCCCCATATCCACAACTCCATAGGGATAGAGAATCGCCAACCTTTCGATCAGATTCGCCAGCTCCCTGACATTTCCCGGCCAGCGGTAGTGGCTCAAAGCCGCAATTGCTGCAGGGGTCAGCCTCACGGAACCCCGCTTCTCATTCTCAATCCGGTGGATCAGGTCATTCACCAGCACCGGGATATCTTCAACCCGATCCCTGAGCGGCGGCATCTCAATCGGGAAAACGTTGAGACGATAGAAGAGGTCTTCACGAAAATCACCGTTTTTGATTGCCGATTCGAGGTTACGGTGGGTAGCCGCAATGATCCGCACATTACAGGGGATGGTTTTGTTGCTGCCGACACGCTCAAAGGAACGCTCCTGCAAGACTCTCAGCAGTTTGACCTGCATCGGCATGCTCATGTCACCGATCTCATCGAGGAACAGGGTGCCACCCTCGGCCATCTCAAAACGGCCCTGACGGGCACTGATCGCCCCGGTAAACGCCCCTTTCTCGTGACCAAACAGCTCACTTTCCAGCAGATCACCCGGAATCGCACCACAATTCACCGGCACAAACGGTTTGCCGCGGCGAACCGAGTGAAAATGGAGTTTACGGGCAACCACCTCTTTACCGGTACCCGACTCCCCAAGAATCAGAACGGTTGCCTCGGAATCGGCAACCTGTTCGATCATCTTATTGACCTGGCGCGTCGCACGACTGCTACCGGAGAGACTGCGGAACAGCTCCACAGGTCTTGAACTGCCTGCTTCAGGATTCTTCAGCTCCTGAAATACCTGCGCCTTGTGAGCCAGGGCCATGAGATCGTCATAAAGGGTGGGTAGTTTGAAGCTGCCAATGACATTTTCGAGACCCTCGAATAGCTGAGGTGCGCCCTCTTGCTCATCGTAAATCTGAAACACGGGCAGGTTAGGATAGCTCTCGGCAAGATCCTTGGCCATGGCCAGTTGCTTATCACGCCCCTCTCCGGCGCCGACCATCACGGCCACACAGTTATACCGACTCTGCTCACTGAGTTCGATCTGAGAGGTGTCATCAACCACAACCACATCCCCTTCAACAAAGCTCAGGATGTGTTGTAGATAATTTTGACGCTGATCGTCTTGATCGAAAAGATAAATACAGAGATTAGGAAACACTGAACCGTCTTTGTCAGAACTCTGCCCCATTCATCAGGCCCTAATTGCAGTGAGAATTTTGTAGCAATGGTGCGAAGTTAAGCAGCATTTTTGCAAAATGTCAAAATTACGACGAACCAAGATTTTAATTAAACAAGTTCCATTAACATATTGTTATTAAATAAGGTTAGCAGAAATATAGGCTGATATTGAAATCCCCTCTTCGCAGTAGTTTAATTCCCAGAATGGGAATTAGAAAGTGAGTTTATTAGTGATTTATCAATGAAACTGGATATATACTTACATTTGTACAGGTTGTATCTAAAATAGCTCCATGCCAAAACTAACCCTCTCCTTCAAAGGTCGAGTTATCGACGTTTTTCACCTTGAAACCGATTCGACCAAGATCGGTCGTGATCCGGACTGCGCCATCGCCATCGATAGCCTGGCCATCGCGCCAGTACAAGCCACCATTACCGAATCCGGGGATGTCTATCGCCTGGAAGCTCAGGATGAGGCGTTTCCGGTGCTGGTCAACCATGCAAAGACAGAAGAGATCAATCTCCATCATGGTGATGTCATACAGATCGGCAAGCACACCCTCACCTTTGCTGAAGATGTGATGGAACTGGGTGCGGATCTTACGCTCTCCCCTGCCGCAGCGGACGAGCAACCCCAGGCTGAGACAGAAGATGAAAGTGAGGAGAATGAAGAGGCTTCCTCCAGTGTATTGCAGATTGTCAATGGCGACAATTTCGGCCGCATAATCTCGCTACACCGCCACATGACCCGAATCGGGCATACCGGTGGGGATTGCGCCATGATCGCCCGTCGTGAAGAGGGTTACTACATCTCCTTTCTCGAAGGGATCAATCCACCCACAGTGAACAAACAGCCCCTTGCAGATCAGGGTCAGCTGCTGAATGATGGGGATTTGATCGAAGTGGGCGGCACACAGATGCAGTTTCACGCCTAACCAGAGTCATCTATGAGTGATCACGACAACAAAGAGCGCAGACGCTTTCACCGCATCATTTTCGACGCTCGGGCCACCCTTGAAACCAGCAGTGGCAGCTATGAAACGGAACTGATCGATATCTCCTTGAAAGGCGCCCTGGCTAAGATACCGACAGCCTGGTCACCCGAGGTGGGAGAGAGTGTCACCCTGAAAGTGCTGTTGGACGATGGGGGCACCATTTCGATGCTGGCCTCCTGCGCCCATGTCGAAAAGGATCAGCTCGGCCTGCTCTGTGAAGAGATCGATATGATCAGCATCTCTCTGCTGCGCCGTCTGGTTGAACTGAATCTCGGTGACGACATCATCCTGCACAGAGATTTGGAAGCCCTTGGTTAGTGGGCCACGCGGCAAATAAGATAACGCCCTGCCGCTGATTCAAGTGATCTGCAAAACCTCAGCCAGGGTCTCAACCGGAACCACTTCCAGACCTTCAATCGGCTGTTTCGGGGCGTTGGCTTTAGGCACCACGGCCCGTATGAAACCGTGTTTCGCCGCCTCACGCAACCGTTCCGCTCCGTTCGGGACCGGCCTGATCTCCCCGGTCAATCCCAATTCACCGAATACCACCAACCCCTGATCGAGTGGTCGGTTGCGGAAACTGGAGAGGGCCGCCATCAACACAGCCAGGTCCGATGCGGTCTCCGTGATCCGCACTCCACCGACCACATTGACATAGACATCCTGATCGAACATGCCGATACCACCATGCCGGTGGAGCACCGCCAGCAACATGGAGAGCCGGTTCTGCTCCAGACCCAAGGTGATACGTCGCGGATTGGCCAGGGGACTCTCATCCACCAAGGCTTGAACCTCGACCAACAGCGGGCGGGTTCCCTCACGGGTTACCAGAATCACACTGCCCGGCACCTGCTCCGCCTGGCGCGACAGAAATATGGCGGAGGGATTGCTGACCGCCTTCAAACCCTTGTCGGTCATGGCAAACATGCCCAGCTCATTGACCGCACCGAAACGATTCTTGATGGTACGGATCAGACGAAACTGACTCCCCGCTTCCCCTTCGAAATAGAGCACCGTATCCACCATATGCTCCAGCACCCTGGGTCCGGCCAGGCTGCCCTCCTTCGTCACATGGCCAACCAGAAACAGTGCGGTACCGGTTCGTTTGGCGTAGTGCACCAGTTGCGCCGTTGCCTCCCGCACCTGGGAGACGGAACCCGGTGCAGACTGCAGCAGCTCGGTATACATGGTCTGAATTGAATCCAGCACCATCACCTGCGGCTTCTCCTGCTCGGCGACAGCGATGATCCTCTCAACACAGGTTTCGGGTAACAGCTTCAACTTGTCGACCGCCAGATCGAGTCGCTTGGCGCGTAGCGATATCTGCCGTGGAGACTCTTCGCCCGACACATAGAGAGAGCGCATATTCACGGACAATCTGGCCAGGGTCTGGATCAACAGAGTTGACTTGCCGATGCCGGGATCACCGCCAATCAGCACCACCGAACCTTCGACCAACCCCCCACCCAGAACCCGATCGAGTTCCGCACTATCGGTGGTGGTGCGGGCCTCATGCTCTGTCTCTACCTCAGTCAGCGGCATCACCTGCTGACCACCGGTTCCTGCATAACCGGCAAAGCGTCCCTTTGCGGATGTGGCCGGGGCCAGGCTCTCCTCCAGCACATTCCAGGAGTGGCACTCGGAACATTGACCGGACCATTTGGCAAAACTGGCGCCACAGGCACTGCAGGTATATTGGGTTTTCGCCGCTTTTTTACCGCCCTGCGCCATTACCCCTCCAGCTGTTGACGATTGAGATCGTGAAATCGAACCCGTCGCTTGACACCGCAGAGCAGTTCATAGGCGATGGTACCCGCCTGCCGGGCGATCTCCTCCACCGGCAATTCCCCTCCCCACAATACTGCTTCATCGCCAACCTGTATTCCGTTCAGCGCCCTGGCATCGACACACAGCATGTCCATCGAAACCCGTCCTACCAGCGGAAGTCGAACCCCATTGACCAGCACCGGCGTGCCGTTCGGCGCGTGACGGGGATAACCGTCCCCATAGCCAATCGCAACCACGGCCACCGGCATGGCTTCGGGGCAGACATAACTCCCCCCATAGCCGATTGCATCTCCCGCCTGACAGGATTTGACCGCCATCACCCGACTGCTCAGGGTCATCACCGGCTGCAATCCCAACTGTGCTGCGGTTGTATTGATGAAAGGGGAAGCACCATACAACATGATACCGGGCCGCACCCAGTCAAGATGGGTTGCGGGATTTGCCAACAGCCCGGCTGAGTTTGCCAGTGAGCGTGCCGTATAAGGGGATGGATCGATTTGCATCAGCTGCTCACACTGAGTAGCCGTCATCGGATCGTCAGGATCATCCCCATTGGCCAGATGGCTCAACAGATTGATATCACCAACAACCGGCAGAGTCTTGAGTTGCGCCAGGCTATCGTTGAGCTCAGCCGGAGTAAACCCCAGTCTGTGCATGCCGCTATCGAGCTTTAACCAGACGGATAGCCGCTGGCCTGTCGAGGAGAGGGACTCTAAAACATCCAACTGATCTCGATGATGCACAACCACCTGCAGGTCTGCATATATGGCCTGTTCGAAATCAGATCGGCTGATGCAGGCTGAGAGCACCAACAGGGGTTTGACCACACCCTGTTGTCTGAGCGCCATTGCTTCATCAAGCCGCGCAACAGCAAACCCATCTGCCTCATCCAACGCCTCGGCAACCCGGAACAGACCATGGCCATAACCGTCCGCTTTGATGACCGCCCAGGTTTTACTCGTGTCAGTGGCTTGTCGGGCAAGTCTCAGATTGTGCCTCAGGGCAGCATGATCGATTAATGCCTGTGGGGCAAACTCCATCAATACCCCTCGTCGCCGTAGACATCTTCCGTATAGTTTTCAAATTTGGTGTATTTTCCTAGGAAGGTCAGACGTGTGGTTCCAATCGGACCATTACGCTGTTTACCGATGATAATCTCTGCAATGCCTTTATCCGGGCTGTCTTCGTTATAGACTTCATCCCGATAGATGAAGACGATCAGATCCGCATCCTGCTCAATCGCACCGGACTCACGCAGGTCAGACATGATCGGCCGTTTGTTGGTTCTCTGCTCAAGGCTGCGATTGAGCTGAGACAGAGCGATCACCGGCACATCCAACTCCTTTGCCAACGCCTTCAAGGAGCGGGAGATGGCGGAGATCTCATTGGTCCGGTTCTCCCCTTCACCAGGTGCCTGCATCAACTGCAGATAGTCGATCACAATCAGTCCGAGATCATCGTGTTCCCGTTTCAGGCGACGGGCTCTGGCACGCACCTCGGTCGGCGACATGGCCGGAGTATCGTCGATATAGAGCTTGGTCTCTGCCAGCATACTCACGGCGGAAGAGAGCCTCGGCCACTCCTCATCCTCCAGTTTACCGGTACGCACCCGCAACTGATCGATACGCCCCAGGGATGACATCATACGCATCGCCAGAGCGTCGCCCGGCATCTCCATACTGTAGACAGCCACCGCTTTGCCCGCCTGAATGGCGACATTCTCGGCAATATTCATGGCAAAGGTGGTCTTACCCATCGAGGGACGGCCGGCAACAATAATCAGGTCCGCATGCTGCAGACCGGAGGTCATCTGATCAAAATCGGAAAACCCGGTACTGATACCGGTGATCGGCTCATCCTGCTGGAACAGGGTTTCAATCCGGTCAACCGCCTTGGTCAGCAGGGATTTGATTGGTGTGAATCCACCCTTACCCTTACTGGTCTGTTCAGCGATCTCAAAAACCTTGCGTTCAGCGACATCAAGCAGCTCTTCAGCCTTACGACCCAGGGGGTGAAAAGCACTATCGGAGATATCGGTACCAACCGAAATCAGCTGGCGCATTACCGAATACTCACGCACGATCCCGGCATAGGATTTTATGTTTGCGGCACTGGGCGTCTCTTCCGCAAGGCGTACCAGATAGGGTAAGCCACCGGCATCCCCAAGCTCCTCTTTACGCTCCAGATGCTCTGCCAGGGTCACCACATCAAAAGGCTGGTTATCCTCAGCCTGTGCGGCGATGGCGCTAAAGATCAAACGATGCTCTTTGCGGTAGAAATCCCCATCGACCACCAGATCCGCCACCTTGTCCCAACTGGCATTATCCAGCAGCAATCCCCCAAGAACCGACTGCTCGGCCTGGCTTGAATGGGGCGGTACCTTGATCGCCCGCTGTTCGACTTCCGGATAGACAGCAAGCTCTTCTGGATAGGCAGATTCAGACATCGGAATACGTTAGTTTTTGGGTTGAACCTAGAATCCGCAGTTGGACAGGGTGAAGTGTGCGCTTGTGGGGGTGCAGGGCAAGGAGTTGCAACGCCGCCATGCGCCGCCACAAGCGTGCAATTCGCCCTGTAGCCTGACCCACCCAGCGAGGGACACCCTCTATCGAAACTTTTTTCATCTCATTCAACAAAATAGCAACAGAATGGAGCGGTCAACTGCGGAATCTAAGTTTATCAAATTGGCCGCAAGGACAGACAAGGATACGGTATTGGAGGAGTCGAGGAAAGAGAACCCGTCCCTTGCTTCGGCTGGAGCACGCATCAAAACGGCCCGATGGGGGAATGAAAAGCCGCGGATCAATCACCGTGCTGAGAGGCGTATTGAAGGTAGTGTGGCAAATGGTTGAAACAACTGCAAAAACTGCCAGCTGCATACCATTGAGCCATAGCGAAAGCGAAGCTGTCGTGCCGCTGGCTGAAACAGCCGGCATCACATATCCTCAAACGGCGCCTGAAAGGCGCCGTCGAGAACTGTGGCTAGCGGGAAACGATCGACAGCCGAGGCTGGCGATCAAGCCTCTGGAACGATGGTCAGTTTGATGGTGACGTCCACATCCGCATGCAGATGCAGGTCGACTTCATACTCACCGGCAATCCGGAAGGGGCCATTCGGAAGCATGACCTCTTTCTTCTCCACCGACTCGCCAGCAGCGCTTGCCGCCTTGGCGATATCCGAGGTGCCGACCGAACCGAACAGACGTCCTTCATCACCCGCCTTACAGGTGATGGAGAGTTCCATACCGTCCAGCTTGGCTTTGCGGGCCTCGGCAGCCTGCAATTTCTCCTGAGCCTCTTTTTCAAGCTCAGCACGGCGCTGCTCGAAAACCTTCAGATTCGCTTCGGTAGCCGGAATGGCTTTACCGCTGGGAATCAGAAAGTTACGGCCGAAACCGCTCTTAACATTTACCTTTTCACCCAGATCACCCAGGTTATCCACTTTTTGCAATAGAATAATTTCCATTGTAATCACCCTTATTAGGTCAAATCTTTAGTTGCGTCCAAACCACCTTCGGCGGCTTGTCGCGCGACTTCTTACCCGCTGCTTTGCGATTTAAAGCGGGCTCGAAAATCGATCCAAATATCCAGCAGACCGATACTGATCATCACCAGCACCATCTGTGGTAAAAAAACAATCAGCATCAGGTAGGTCACTACCAACCAGAGCTGGGCGGATTTGATCAGTTTCACCAGACCATGAATCACCGCCATGCCCTGAAGAAACAACAACCCCAGAACCACTGCTCCCAAACAACCCAATATGGCCGGATAGCTCTGTTCCGGAAGCAGTCCCAGCAACAGTGCCGCAGCACCTGCAACGCCCACAAACCGGTGCAGTCGCATCTGCTGATACTCTTCGGCAAACCCGCCCGGGTTGTAGAGTATCGACTGCCACCAACGAGCCACATAGAGGCTGAGTAACATCTGCAGCAGAAAACCGACCGAGACCAGCCCACACATCATTCTGGAAAGCTGGTCTAAAACCTCAATGCTTTGAGCCTGATCAAACAGACCAGCCTCAATGAAGCGCTGACTCATGGGCTCCAGATACTCTCGCCAGAAAGTGGCCGGATCCCCCATACTGATGTATTGCACCAGTATCGCCAGTAGGCCGAAAATCAATCCGGCCTGGGTTGTCAAAGCCAAAGAGCGGGTATTGCGAAGCAGCAGTCCGAGCAACACCACTGGTATCCATAACACCAGCAGAAAGCCCAGCGCCGCCAGCGGGTTACCAAAAATCAGTGTCATCAGGACAGCGCAGGCGAATGTTGCAAGGAGTAATACCTTGGCTGTTGCCAGACCACCCAGTCTCAGGGTAACCAGAGCAACACTGGCACTGCTGAACACACCGATAAATGGAATGATGATCGACAGCACGGCCAGTACCGTTGCCACCATGGCTGATCGCGCTGGCCCACGCATCACGAAGGATGCCACTGCTTTCATTCCGCTACCCCGGCAGGTATGAACTCCCCTTAGTGCTGATCAGTGTATGGCAGCAGCGCGATATAGCGAGCGCGCTTGATCGCGCTCGCCAGCTGACGCTGATACTTTGCTTTCGTACCGGTAATACGGCTGGGTACGATCTTGCCACTCTCACTGACATAGGCCTTGAGGAGATTCAGATCTTTGTAATCGATCTCGCTGATGCCTTCCGCTGTGAAGCGGCAATATTTCTTACGTCGAAAAAAACGTGCCATCTATTTGTCCTCTCTCTGTTCCTGCTGCTCAGTCGTCACTTGATTCAGTCGCTTCTTCAACTGAATCTTCGTTTTCGTTCTGTGCATCATCATCATTGCCACGGCTCGCTGGGCGTTCGTCAGCTTCCTGGGATTTGGCCAAGTGCGAGAGCTCGGTAATCGCCTCTTCCCGACGAATCACCATATTGCGAATGACGGCATCGTTGAAACGGAAGGCGCTTTCCAACTCGTCCAGCGCTTCCTGATCGCACTCAATGTTCATCAGAACATAGTGTGCTTTGTGGATCTTGTTGATCGGATAGGCCAGTTGACGGCGTCCCCAATCCTCAAGCCGGTGGATGGAACCACCCTTGGTTTCGATACCCGAGCGGTAACGCTCGATCATAGCGGGTACTTGTTCACTCTGGTCCGGATGAACCAGGAACACAACTTCATAGTGCCTCATTGTATCTCCTTACGGTTTAGGCAGCCTTCTGCATGTGCAGTAAGGCAAGGAGCGATACCCGATCGGCAGTCGATTCACCCCCCGGAGAGGGTTTGCCTTTGGCAATCGGGTATCAGAAAGCGGCGGATTCTACCGTTTTGCCTGGAAAACCGCAAGATTTACCACCGTAATCTTGGACGGGTAAATGGCCACCATGCCGCAAATGAACGCCAATCACCGCAAAATGTCGTGAATAACTACTATTTTGTTGTCAATTTTGGCGTGTATTTGCGGTAAATCTCTTTAGGGCCACCAGGGGGCGGAGGATGAGTCCTTAGAAGTCCACGTCCAATCCCAGGTAGAAGCCGTCGAAATCCCAGTCGGTATAGACCCCATCCAGATCATCCAGCTCGAGTAAAAAGCTCCGGTAACCGCCTTTCAGGCGCAGATCCATCGCCAGATTGTCGATCAGGCTATAGGCCAGGCCGAACTGGTAGTCCTGCAGTTTATGGTCCCCAACACTGAGTATGTTGAGATCACCGTAAACCCACAGCGGTGTTGATGGTATGCCTACCTGTGCGGCGCCATAGAGCATCGGCACGTAACCTTTGAAGCGGTCCTGTGAGGCCTGACTGGTACCGATATCCTCGACCCGGATGTCACCATCCAGATATTTCAGATTCAGTCCGAAATCGAATGACACAAGATCATTGTCGAACAGTTCATAATAGAAGACGAAGTCGGTGCTTTGCATGTCGAACTCGACATCCACCTCACGACCGGCGGAAAATGTCATGCCCGCATAACGAAATGTTTCGCTCAGAACCATATCCCCGTCTGAGCTCAAATCATTGGTTCTGACTTTCAGATTCGGTACCAGTGGTACGGGATGTTCAAAGGCGATCGAAACGACCCCTTTGACCTCGGTTCCCAGGTCGAAAAACTGCAGATCCGATTCAGAGATATCGGAAATGGAACCGGATGAGTCAATATTCCATAGGTCTATGCCTGCGGTAAATCCCAGCAGCGTATCTGCCTGCACCTGAGCGCTCGAGAGAACAGACAGCAAGGCGAGACAGGAAAGTTTTCTCATCACATTAAATCTCCAATTAAACTGAATCATTCCCAAAAATAGATTTCGAAACCAAGCATCTACTGGCGTTGCCTGAGCGCTTCATAGAGTGACACACCGGCCGCCACAGAAACATTGAGGCTTTCCACACTTCCCTGCATTGGCAACTTGACCAACAGATCGCAGTTTTCCCGGGTGAGTCTGCGAAGCCCCTTCTCCTCTCCCCCCATGATCAGGGCGAGCGGTCCGCTCAAGTCAGCCTGATACAAAGTTTGCTGCGCTTCGCCGGCGGTACCGATCAACCATACGCCCTCGGCCTTCAGCCACTTCAGGGTTCGTGCAAGATTGGTCACTTGAATCAACGGCACTGTCTCGGCCGCCCCACTCGCCACTTTTCTCACCGTAGCCGTCAAGCCGACCGAGCGATCCTTTGGTATCACAATGGCATTCACTCCTGCACCATCCGCGGTGCGCATGCAGGCACCCAGATTGTGCGGATCCTTAACCCCATCGAGTATCAACAGCAGCGGTAATCCACCGAGTCGCTTGAGAAGCGCCTTAAGATAGGGCTCATCCTGTACCTGTTGCTGTCGGATGCGAAGCGCTACCCCCTGATGGTGGCTCTCCTCGACCTGCTCATCGAGTTTTCTTCCGGTGATTTTCTGACAGCTGACACCGACAGCCTCAGCCAGAGAGATCACCTCCCGGATTCGGGCATCATGACGAGCGGCATCAACCAGCAGCACTTCAGCCGCCCTGTTCTGTTGCAGGGCGGCTTTTACTGCATGCAGGCCCAATATCCAGGATCGTTGATCAGACATTAATTGGATTTGCTTTTACGGCGCTTCTTTTTGCTGCTTTTTTTCTTACTGCTATCAGACTGTCCAGAGGTGCTGGTGTTGGTGCTGCTTTTGCTTTTGCTTTTCCGTTTCGATCTTCTTCGCTTCGGCTTTGGTTTTGATTCGACTTCGCTCAATGCCGGTTTGGCCGGCACGAAATCGATCTTGCGATCATCCAGGTTGACCTTGGCTACAATGATCGTCAATGGATCTCCCAGGCGTAGCACTTTGCCGGTGCGTTCGCCGGTGAGCCGGTGTCCTACCGGATCATAGTGGTAGTAGTCGTTGTCGAGCGCCGTGATATGGACCAGACCATCGACATAGATCTCCTCAAGCTCAACGAACACACCAAACGAGTTGACACTGGTGATGATGCCGCTGAAGGTCTCACCAACCTTGTCCTGCATGTATTCGCATTTCAGCCAGTCCAGGGCATCGCGGGTCGCCTCATCAGCTCGGCGTTCAGTACTGGAACAGTGCTCTCCAAGACTCTGCAGCTCAGATTTCGGATACTCGAAATCATCGGGCTTGCGTTTGGAGATCGCATGTTTCAGAGCACGGTGAACAATCAGATCAGGATAGCGGCGTATCGGTGATGTGAAGTGGGTGTAGGCCTGATAGGAGAGTCCGAAGTGGCCCACATTGTCCGTGCTGTAGACCGCCTGGGAGAGTGAACGAAGCAGTACGGTCTGGATCAGATGCCGATCGGGTCGCTGCCGAATCTGATCCAACAGGATCGCATAGTCTCCGGCAGTCGGCTTTTTACCACCTGGCAGACTCAGGCCCAGCTCGGCAAGAAACTCCCGCAGATCGGTCAACTTCTCTTCTGCCGGCCCTTCATGAATGCGATAGAGGGCCGGTACTTTGTTGCGCAGGAGAAACCGTGCAGCGGCCACATTTGCCGCCAGCATGCACTCCTCAATGATACGGTGGGCATCATTTCTGACCACAGGAACGATCCGTTCCACCCGTTTGAGATCATTGAACTCAATCCGGGTCTCTGTGGTATCGAAGTCGATGGCGCCCCGTTCGGCACGCTGTGACTGCAACACCTGATAGAGCTGATAGAGATTGTGCAGATGAGGCAACAGCTCAGCGTGTTGTGCCGTCAGCTCCGCATCACCCTCCAGCATTGCCGCCACATCATCATAGATCAGGCGGGCATGGGAACGCATTACCGCGGTGAAAAACCTGGAGCGGGTAATCGTACCCTGTTTGCTGATATAGAGTTCGCAGGTCATGCAGAGTCGGTCTACCTGCGGATTGATGGAGCAGAGACCGTTTGACAGCACCTCCGGCAGCATCGGGATCACCCGGTCTGGAAAATAGACGGAGTTACCCCGGGTTCTTCCTTCCTGATCGAGGGCGCTGGCAGGCTCCACATAGTGGGAGACATCGGCGATACAGATCAGCAACCGCCAACCTTTGGGTTTTGGTTCACAGTAGACCGCATCGTCAAAATCCCTGGCATCCGCACCATCGATGGTGACCAGTGGCAGCTCTCTCAAATCGACCCGACCCTGTTTATCTTTCTCGGCGACTTCGGTGGTCAGGGATTTGATCTGCTGAGTGACCTCATCCGGCCAGTCGACCGGTATGCTATGGGTGCGGATTGCGATATCTGTCTCCATACCCGGACCCATGTGATCCCCCAGCACCTCCTGGATACGACCGATGGGCGGTGTGCGTTTGGTGGGTTGATCCAGAATCTCCGCAACTACCATCTGCCCCTGATCAGCCTGGTTGATCTCACTGGAGGGGATGATGATATCCTTGCTCAGGCGTTTCGAATCGGGTACCACGAAACCGACACCACTCTCCATATAGAGTCTGCCGGCCACTCGGCTGGTATTCCGCTCCAGCACCTCGACCACGGCAGCCTCCAGGCGGTTCCTGCGGTCCAGTCCGGTCACCCGAACCACCGCCCGGTCGTCATGGAATACCGGTCTCATCTCCTTATAGGAGAGATAGAGGTCGTCACCCCCGTCATCCGGACGAAGAAAACCGAAACCATCCGCATGACCGATCACCCGGCCGACGATCAGATCCCGTTTATTGACCAGACAGTAGTTCTCATTGCGGTTGCAGAGTAACTGGCCGTCTCTCTCCATGGCCCGCAAACGGCGTCGCAGTGCCTCTAACTGTTCCTCCGACTCAATCTTCAGTTTATCCGCCAGTGCATGACGATTCATTGGAATCCCCTCTTCCTCCAGGGTTTCCATGATGAACTCCCGACTGGGTATGGGATTCTCGTACTTACGCGATTCGCGATCCCGGTACGGATCCTTATGAGTCGCGCCTTTTTTAGATCTTTTTGCCACGGTATTTCATTCTTTTGCTTTAAATCCGTTGATTTTAACACTTAAGTGTTTATTACCCCATGAATTATTGACCCGGCGGCCAAATAGTTCGCTCACAATAGCCTGTCTTTAATAGAAACAGAATGTTAGGGACATCAAGACAGCCCTCACTCTGGCTTGTGGCACTTGACAGGGGACAACCACTCTCTTCGAACCAGGCCTTGATCGATGACTGACTTGATGCCCCGAGTTCGAACGGCTTGGCCACTCGGCTTGTATTTCCGTACTCATGTTGAATGGATTTCTTCAATCGATTTGCGCAAACTGACACTCCTTAAGAAGCCCCAAAAAAAAACACCGATGAACATCCATACCCTTCAGATCATTCTCCTGCTGCTTGCTGTCTCGGTATTGACGGTTACCCTGTTCCGACGCATGCACCTGCCGCCCATACTCGGCTATCTGATTGTCGGGATCCTGGTCGGCCCCTTCGGCGGCGGCATGATCGCTTCCAACGAAGACACAAGATTTTTGGCTGAATTCGGGGTGGTTTTTCTGCTCTTCACCATCGGTCTTGAATTTTCCCTTCCACAGATGATGGCCATGAAAGGGGCTGTTTTCGGCCTGGGTGGGACCCAGGTTCTGTTAACCGGTATTGTCGCCGCGTTGATTGCCTGGTTGTTGGGACTGGAGACCTCCGCCGCGTTGATCACCGGAGCGGTTCTGGCGCTCTCCTCCACAGCCATTGTCACCAAACAACTCTCTGAACAGGTGGAATTGAATACGGACCATGGACGTTTGGGGATCAGTATCCTGCTGTTCCAGGATCTGGCGGTGATCCCAATGCTGGTAATCATCCCCCTGCTCTCGGCAGGCGGCTCTGACGGCATGCTGATGCCGCTTGTCTGGGCACTGGTCAAGGCGGCGGCGGTGTTCGCGGTCATCATGGCCTTCGGCCACTGGATTCTGCGGCCACTGTTTCACGAGATTGCCCGCGCCCGATCTGCCGAGCTGTTTACCATGACCGTACTACTGGTCTCGCTGGCTGCCGCCTGGCTGACCCATGAAGCGGGACTCTCCCTGGCCCTTGGTGCCTTTCTCGCCGGTATGATGTTGGGCGAAACAGAGTATCGCCACCAGATTGAAGCGGACATCCGACCTTTTCAGGATGTGCTGCTCGGACTCTTTTTCATCACCGTGGGCATGCGGGTGGATCTCAGCTCACTGCTGCCGATACTCCACTGGGTCACCCTCGCAGCCATTGTGCTGATCGTCTTCAAAGCCGGCATCATCTTTCTCATCGGATATCTCAGCAAACGACCGATTGAGGCCAGTTTCCGCTCCGGTCTGCTGCTCGCCCAAGGTGGCGAGTTTGGTTTTGTGTTACTCGATTTGAGCCTCGAATCGTCACTGCTTCCCTCGGAGACGAGTCAGATACTGTTCGCGGCGATCATCATCAGTATGGTGATATCCCCGTTTCTGATCCGTTATAACGGCCGCCTGGCACAGCTGTTCTGCTCACTGCGCAGTTCCACTGCAAATCAGAGACCCATCGATGACCTGGTGCATGAGGCAGAACATCTCGAACAGCATGTGATCATCTGCGGCTACGGTCGTATCGGGCAAAACCTTGGGCGGCTACTGCAAAACGAAGGGTTTCCGTATGTTGCCCTGGACCTGGATCCGACGGTTGTGCAGGAGGCACATGAAGCGGGTGAACCGGTACACTTCGGTGACGCCAGCCGACAGGAGATCATCCAGGCAGCCGGTATCGTCAGAGCCGCTGTAGTGGTGATCACTTTTGAAGAGCACACCACAGCACTGAAAATCCTCCACCATCTGAAATCCAACTACCCGGAAATCCAGGTGCTGGTGCGCACCCGGGACGACACACACATGGAAACCCTGGAACTGGCCGGAGCGACAGAGGTTATGCCGGAAGCGGTGGAAGCGAGTCTGATGATGGGTGGCCAGCTACTGCTGCTGCTCAAGGTCCCCGGTTCCCGTATTCTCAAGATCATGCGTGAGATCCGTGAGAATCACTACAAGCTACTGCGGGATTTCTATCATGGCCAGGAGGCGATCGATATCGAGCATGATGAGGGATTCCAGGAGCGTCTGCATACGGTAACCCTGCCCAATCGGGCTTTTGCCGTGGGTCACACCATTGAAGACCTGCACCTATGGGACTGGGAGGTAAGTGTTACAGCCGTACGTCGCGGCGGCATCCGGGGTGAAGCACCTGGGCCTGAAACCCGCTTGAAGGAGGGTGATGTACTGGTGCTTGCCGGTACACCACACCACCTGGAGCATGCTGAAGGCTTGCTATTGTATGGTCACTAACCGACTATCAGCATTCGTATAGACAACAACTGAATGATCGATCTGCCGCCCTGCCTGCAGTAGCTGACCCTATTCAGGCCGCATATGGGGGAACAGCAACACATCCCGGATGGAGGGCGAGTCGGTCAACAACATCACCAATCGATCGATGCCGATGCCCTCCCCGGCAGTGGGCGGCATGCCGTGTTCCAAGGCCCGCACATAATCATCGTCATAGTGCATGGCCTCATCATCTCCAGCCTCTTTTTCGGCCACCTGGTTGCGAAAACGCTCGGCCTGATCCTCCGCATCGTTCAACTCGGAAAAGCCATTGGCAATTTCACGCCCACCGACAAAAAACTCGAAACGGTCTGTAACGAACGGGTCGTTGTCATTACGCCTTGCCAAAGGTGAAACTTCTGTGGGATAGGCGGTGATGAAGGTTGGATTCATCAGACGATGTTCCACTGTCTTTTCAAAAATCTCGATCTGTACTTTTCCCAACCCATAACTGGACTTGATGGGAATCTGCAGTCTCTCCGCGGTGGCTGTTGCCTGTTCCAGAGAATCGATCTGTTGTTCGGTCATATCGGGATTGAAATGCAGGATCGACTCTTTCACCGTCATGCGCTGGAAGGGTGCGGCGAAATCGTAACTGTCACCCTGGTAGCTGACCTGCTGGGTGCCCAGCACATGCTGGCAGAGATCCCGCAACATGGCTTCAGTCAGATCCATCAGATCATGATAGTCTGCATAGGATTCATAGAACTCCAGCATGGTGAATTCAGGGTTATGCCTGGTGGAGAGCCCTTCATTGCGGAAGTTTCGGTTGATCTCATACACCCGCTCAAAGCCGCCCACAACCAGGCGTTTCAGATAGAGCTCCGGTGCGATACGCAGAAACATATCCATATCCAGCGCATTATGCCGGGTGGCAAAGGGTCGGGCTGTGGCGCCCCCGGGGATCACCTGCATCATCGGCGTCTCAACTTCCATGAACCCCCGCCCATCGAGGTAACTGCGGATGAATTGAACAATCCGGGTGCGCTGACGAAAGGTCTCCCGGGAGGCCTCATTCATGATCAGATCCACATAACGTTGACGATAACGCAGCTCCTGATCAGACAGGCCATGGAATTTTTCAGGCAGTGGACGCAGCGCTTTGGTCAGCAACTTCAAGCTGTCGACCTTTACCGAGAGCTCCCCGGTCTTGGTCTTGAACAGCACACCTTCAGCACCGATGATGTCGCCAATATCCCATTTTTTGAACTGCTGGTTGTAAAAACCCTCCTCCAGGACATCCCGCTGAACAAACAGCTGCATACGACCGGACATATCCTGCAGATGGGCAAAACTGGCTTTTCCCATCACCCGGCGACTCATCATTCGCCCGGCCAGACTGACTCTCAGTGAGAGGGACTCCAGCTCTTCATCGCTTTTAGCATCATATTCTGCATGCAACTCGCCGGCCATGCTGTTGCGCCGGAAGTCATTGGGGAAGGCGTTACCGCCATCACGCAACTGTTGCAGTTTTTCACGACGCTGGGCGATGAGTTTGTTTTCGTCCTGTGTCTGATCATTCATAGTCTTGTCAACTCAGTTAGGTCTAACTTCTTTAATACTTGGCTTACTGGTCTTGGCGAGGTTCTGTCACAAACCGCTTTTCAAGCTTGCTTCGATAAACATATCGAGTCCGCCATCGAGCACCGCTTGGGTATTGCCGGTCTCTACACCGGTTCGCAGATCCTTGATACGGGAAGCATCCAGGACATAACTGCGGATCTGGCTACCCCATCCGATATCGGATTTGGTCTCCTCGAGTTCCTGCTGTGAAGCGCTACGCTTCTGAATCTCGAGCTCGTAGAGTTTGGCTTTCAACTGCTTCATTGCCGTGGCTTTGTTCTTATGCTGTGAACGGTCGTTCTGACACTGCACCACGGTACCGGTAGGATTGTGAGTGATACGTACAGCGGATTCTGTCCGGTTTACATGCTGTCCACCCGCACCACTGGCCCGATAGACATCGATTCTCAGATCGGCAGGATTGATCTCGACTTCGATGGAATCATCAATCTCCGGTGAAACGAATACGGCAGCGAAGGAGGTATGGCGCCGATTGCCGGAATCGAAGGGGGATTTCCTCACCAACCGGTGGACACCGATCTCGGTGCGCAGCCAGCCGAATACATACTCACCTTCAAAACGTACCGTGGCACTTTTGATTCCGGCGACCTCCCCGGCAGAGACCTCGATCAGTTCGGTCTTAAAGCCACGATGCTCTCCCCAGCGCAGATACATGCGCAGCAGCATCTCCGCCCAGTCCTGAGCCTCAGTTCCCCCGGAACCGGCCTGTATATCGAGAAACGCGTTACAAGCATCGGTCTCGCCGGAGAACATGCGTCTGAATTCCAGGCCTGAGACCTGTTTTTCGTAGTCGGAGAGATCGCTCTCTATCGAGGAGACAGCGGTTTCATCACCCTCCTCCACCGCCATTTCCAGCAGTTCCGAGGCATCGCCCAGACCTTGGTCCAGCTCATCCAGGGTTAACACCACGTTTTCAAGGGTCGAGCGTTCACGCCCGAGTGCCTGGGCCCTATCCGGATCATTCCAGATTTCAGGGTTTTCCAGCTCTCTCAGGACTTCTGTCAGGCGCTCCTGTTTGGCTTCGTAGTCAAAGATACCCCCTGAGGGATGCCGCCCGTCTCTTCAGGTCATCGATCAGATGGTTGATGGGATTGATATCTTGCATTGCAACACCGGCCGGGAAAAAGCGGGGATTCTACACTACCTGAGATGTAGCAGAAAGCCTCAACACATTCCAAGCTGCCTAGTGCTGAACGGCAGATCGAGTGTGCAAATTGAGGGGGGCGATATAAAGCAGCCCCATATCGATCAGGGGTCAGCCTGCCCAACTCAGACAATCAGAATAATCGCACTAACTATTATCTTTAATTTCATACAGTTAGCGTCAGAAGCAAGCAATTTTCAATTTTGCGCAAACTGGTTACAGGTTGAAAACGGAGCCAAATGGGAAAACCATGAGTCCGGATATCCGCATTTCAGACAGCCAATTGAGGGTCGTTTCCGAGCAGACGATTCAGTCGGCAGGTTTTATGGTGTCGGATGTATTAAGAGCCACATCCGACACCTCTGGATCAAACTGCCGACTCAGCCGTGGCAGTCAGCCTGTTAGTCATTATTTGTTCCAGCTCCAGTCCATCAGACCGGTAACCAGGAACAGTCCCAATGCACGACCGAAGTCCTGACAAAACTCATAGGGTTTCTCCGCCCCGGGTTTGGTCACATTGAAATCCTCCTGAGTGGCCATTTCCCCGGTCTCCGGATTGATCCAACCCTCACCACAGGCATTTTCACTCACCACGAAGCCATCAGTAACCAGCAGATCCATCAGTTGACCGCCCCTGTCACTCTGGTTGATCTGCATATCGCCAACCTCATTCTGACTCAATCCGGTGACCTGTATCACCTTATCCCCTTTGGTGATGGTCAACTCATTGGCAACGTACATATTCTCATTGCCTTTCCATTTTTCGGTATCAATGGTGATCTTGGTTCCGTCTTCCAATTGGAAGGTGGTCTTACCCCAGAAATCCACATCGGTTTTTCCATCCCCGTTCCAGTCCACATGGGGATCACCCCAGATGTTGGTCTCTTCACCATTCGCTTTGTTGCGAATGATCATTTGTGACTTGTTTTCATTCAGCTCAAGTTCGTATTTATCGCCAAGATCGATGGTCGCCCGACCGTTCTCCTGCTGACAAACCGTCCACTCCTGTTCAACAGGACATTGAGGTTCCTCGGGACAGGCTGGTTCTGATGGGCAGGACGGTTCTGGTGGACACTGGGGTGGACGTCCTGGAATGTTCATCTGTACGTCGGGTCTAAAACAACCACCTGCCATAATGGAGCTCATGGCTTGCCCCTGAGGCTGAAACAGGCAACGGATCTTGAATAGAGAGGGCAGACAGAACTGTTGATTGCCGGCGTTACTCAACAGGGAACAGAGTCCAGCTGCATTCATTGGATTGGTTGGTGAGAAAAACGTCATCGGAACACTCCTTATTTCGGATCAGGTGGCAACTGGTGTTCAATAGATCACTTTCAATGCACACCAACAAGCTGGGAATTACCCTATCAGTGTTAACCCCAGTGATCACCAAATGGAAAAGCCATGACAACTGCGCCCCCTCTGATCTTATTAACCCGGCGACCCGATAATCTTATAAAAAAGTTATAAAAAAGTGACACAGGTTTTTTCAAACTCGACCATCATCCAGGAGGAGAGCGATAAATTGTTTCGATTGACCACATCCAACCAGGTCAATCCACCGTACCCTATACCAGGAGGATAGAATCACTATGATGACGACACTCGCAGAGAGCTGGTTTTTTGGTTTTATTGAAATTCTAACGGTAGTCTTCATTTTCCTGATTGGTATAGCGGTCTTGGCCGTTGCGGTCATCTATGTGATCGATGTGACACAAACCCGTCAGACGATTCGGCGCAACTATCCAGTAATCGGACGATTCCGTTACTTCTTCGAACACCTGGGGGAGTTTTTCCGCCAATATTTTTTCGCTATGGATAGGGAGGAGCTCCCCTTCAACCGGGCAGACCGATCCTGGGTCTACCGGGCGGCCAAGGATGTCAACAACACCATCGGTTTCGGCTCGACGCGGGATCTGCGCCACTCCGGTTCAATCCTGTTTGTAAACTGTCCCTATCCAACCCTTGGCGAGGATGCAGTACCAACCCAAAAGATCGTCATAGGGCCAAACTGCAACACACCTTATGAAACCAACTCTTTAATCAATATCTCCGGGATGAGTTACGGTGCCCTGTCGATACCTGCGGTCAGATCCCTCTCCATGGGCGCCAAGGCGGCAGGCTGTTGGATGAATACAGGTGAAGGCGGCCTCTCCCCCTACCACCTGGAAGGCGGCGCCGACCTGGTGTTTCAGATCGGTACGGCAAAATTCGGCGTCAGGGATGAGCATGGCGAACTGTCAGATAAGCAGCTTCGGCAGGTCGCAGCCCACCAGGCTGTACGGATGTTTGAAATCAAACTCAGCCAAGGAGCAAAACCGGGTAAGGGAGGTATTCTTCCAGCCGCTAAAGTCACTCCGGAGATCGCTGAAATCCGTGGCATCAAGCCAGGCGCAGACGCGATCAGCCCAAACCGTCATCCGGATATCAACAATCCTGATGATCTATTGGATATGATCCAGCGCATTCGACGCGTTACTGGAAAACCGGTTGGCTTCAAGACGGTGGTTGGCGCCTACGGTTGGCTGGAAACCCTATGTGAGCGAATCATCCAACGGGGTGATGACTGCGCCCCCGACTTCATCACCATTGACGGTGCGGACGGCGGTACAGGCGCTGCACCGATGGCACTGATGGATTACGTGGGATTGACCCTGCACGAAAGCTTGCCGATGGTAGTCGATATGCTCTGTGAATATGGCCTCAGAAGCCGTATCAAAGTGATCTGTTCAGGTAAACTGATCACCCCCGCCGGGGTTGCCTGGGCACTGGCGATCGGCGCTGACTTTGTGGTTTCAGCCCGGGGATTCATGTTTGCTTTAGGTTGTATACAGGCTCTGCAGTGTAATAAAAACACCTGCCCCACCGGCATCACCACCCATAACAAGAAACTGCAACGTGGCCTGGTCTCTACCGAGAAGACAAAGCGGGTTGCCAACTATGTAAAAAACATGAGCTATGAAGTCGGTCTATTGGCCCACTCCTGCGGAGTTAAAGAGCCTCGTGAACTGAAAAGGTTTCATGCCCGAATGGTGGTCGAGAATGGAAAATCCCTGCCATTGAATGAACTCTATCCACCGGTTGAAAAACCAACCGCTGAAGTCTTGTTATCGAAGCATCAGACACCACAATGAGATTGATCGCTCATTCGTGCCTGTTAACACGACTTTAATGCGTCCTGCTGGGGTTGATTGGGTTGATCGACGTTGCTGTCAATGCGTAGAGGATTTATGCATTGATTAACCACGGCACTCAGTTGTGTGAAGATGAGAGCTTTCGATCTCGACTCTGTTTTGCCGATGACTTTCTGTTGATGGATGAAAACTTGCTTTTCAGTTGATCACGAAGTTGATGCCACTTGCCGGCAATGCCGTCACTGATCTGCGGATCTTCCTGTTTGACAGGTCTGCTGACAGGGCCATCCGCCTGCTTGACCCACATATCGAACGAATCGAGTATCTCTTTATCCCAGGAGTGCGGCGGCTTCACCACCCGACTCTCCCGGTAGACCTTTTCCAAAGAGAGTTTTTGTGGCATTCCGGCCTCATGCAGACTGCTCTTCAGCGTCTCCTCAGCCGCAGTGATACAGCTTTCAATCGCCTTTCTTTTAACGCTGAATGTCCTGGCAATCGCCGCTTCACTGATGCCAATTTCGTGTTTGAAAAGGAAGTAGCGTTTCTGATCATCACCCAACTGTTTCATATGCTCGATCAGAGCCAGACTCCAGTTCTCATCCTGTTCGATGTCTTTCGGCAGATAGTTGGTCTGCTCTTGTATACGCTGGGCTGACATCAATGAGCCTACAGATGTACCAAGATATTGAAAGAAAGAGAGTTTTAACTCTTTGGGAGTCTTGCAGCTGACACCGGCTACAACCAAGTGTCGCCAGGTTGAATAGTAGGCTGCTTTGCCATATTCACTGGTGCCGTATTGGCGAACGATAAAGCGATAGACACGCCCCCGATATCGTTCGTAAAAAGAGGAGAATCCCTCTTTATCATGTTTTAGGATCTTTTTTAGTACCGCTTCTGTATCAAATCGTCTCGATTTCACTTTAGCAGAGGCTCCATGTCTACCCACCCTATGTAGGTAGGAGATTATGTTCAGAAAAATCCTTTTCCAAATAAGCACTTAGTAATCCCTCATTAGCACTTACAACGGCAAACACCATTTGTCAGTATAAAGCAATTATTACAGTTTGTCTGGCTTGGGGTATTTAATAAATACTGCTTTTTTTAATACTTGCCTCACAATTTCAATAAACATATTAACAACCGAAAGCTTAAAGGTTAGGCTTTCAGGGATGTCTGTATCGGTTATCATCCCCACTTACAACCGCGCCTCCACCCTCCCCCGGGCGTTGGATTCCGTATTCGCCCAAACCCATCCTCCTCTGGAAGTGATCGTCATTGATGATGGCTCTGAGGATGAGACCAAAACAGTGGTTGAACGGGACTACCCGGATGTGATCTATCTGTCGCAGGCCAATTCAGGCGTAAGCCATGCGCGCAATACCGGTATCCAGCACGCCAAAGGTGAATGGCTGGCGCTGCTCGACTCTGATGATTCATGGCTTCCGGAAAAACTGCAATTGCAGATGGCGAGTTTGAACCGCTCACCTCAACTTCGTATCAGTCACACGGATGAAATCTGGATCAGAAATGGAGTCCGGGTTAATCAAATGAACAAACACGCCAAACAGGGTGGGCACATCTTTAAGCAGTGTCTACCATTATGCGTGATCTCCCCATCCGCTGCACTCATACATCATTCAGTTTTCCAGGAGTACGGCCTCTTCGACACCCATTTACCAGCCTGTGAGGATTATGATCTCTGGCTTCGAATCTGCGCCAAAGAAGCGGTGGATTTCGTAGAAAAACCATTGGTTGTCAAAACTGGTGGACACCAGGATCAGCTTTCACGGAAACACTGGGGAATGGACCGTTTCCGAGTCTACGCTTTGCAGAAGCTGCTCGATAACCACCATTTGAATCATGCTGACCGGTGTGCTGCCATTGAAACACTCTGCAAGAAGTGCTTGATCCTCAGCCAGGGCGCCGAAAAACGTGGCCATCAGGAGCGCGCTGACCATTTCATGGCGATCCATACCCAATATCAACAGGAGTTGCCAGCTTGCAACACCGGCGACAACTAAATCTGCTCACTGCCCTGCCTGCAGAAGCCAAACCACTGATCAAGTGTTTTGCTTTGCAACGGCATCAGCCGGTTGGCACCATCCCGCTCTACACGACACAAGGCATCCATCTGGCCATTTCAGGTCCCGGTTTGAAATCGATAAAGCCAGCGATCAGCTATCTGCAAGCGATGACCCCCAAGGGAAGCCAACCGGTCTGGATCAATCTTGGGATTTGTGGTCACGGCTCCCTGGCCACCGGAGAACTGCTGCTTGCCAATCAGGTTACAACGCCAGACGGTTTGCATTGGAAACTACAGAGCCCGGCAGGTTCAATTGCAAATCACGGACAATTGAATTGTGTTGCATCGCCTCAGGCTGTCTACCAACCACAAATGGCCTATGATATGGAGTCTTCAGGATTCCTCGCATCCCTGACGCCAACAACGTCTCTGGATCGTGTGCATATTCTCAAGGTTGTCTCCGACAATCCCGAAAACGGGATTGAAACGATTAACGCCAAACGGGTAAACAGTTTGATAACAGATCAAATTTCCCTGATCAGGGAATTTATCGAAAAGGTCTCTGAAGATGGGTGATCAAGCCAGAAGGAAGTTGCTGATTAGCGGCGCCACCCACGGCATTGGCAAGGCCATCTCCCGATCTCTGCTTGAGCAGGGCAATGAGGTTGTCGGAATTGGACGGGATTTCAGTGCATGGACTGATCCACCAGACCGGCTTCACAAGGTAACATTCGATCTGTCCGATCTAGAGCGTTTACCTGACTGTCTGAATCAGATCATTCGCTCCCACCCGGATCTTGATGGCGTTGTTCTGAATGCTGGCTATGGTCAATTCGGTTCACTTGAGGAGTTCTCATTTCAACAGATCCGCCAGATGATCGATGTCAATCTGACACAGCACATCTATACTGCCAGAGCGATGGTTCCCCAGCTGAAAAAGCTGGGCCGAGGTGACATCATCATCATCGGATCCGAATCAGCCCTGAGTGGTGGCAAGCGAGGCAGCCTCTACAGTGCCTGCAAATTCGCGCTGCGGGGATTTGCCCAGTCCCTGCGGGCTGAATGCAGTACCAGCGGAGCCCGGGTCTGCCTGATCAATCCGGGTATGGTTGCCAGTGATTTCTTCAACGAATTGGATTTCAGGCCGGGTGATGCCCCGGAAAACCACCTGCGGGTTGAGGATATCGCAGAGGCGGTCCATTGGGTACTGAACGCCCATCCAGGCACTGTGTTTGATGAAATCAATCTCAATCCGCTGAAGAAAGTCATCCAGTTCAACCCCTCATGAAATTTGAATTCCAACCCATCGGTATTATCCAATCCTGCTTCAAGGAGAAGTTCGGTATCCCACGTCAGTCGGGGCTGATCCCTGAGGCCGAGGCGATATTGACTATCCTCCCACCCTACAATCGTGCGGAGGCGTTTCGTGATATCGAGGGTTATTCACACTTGTGGCTCAGTTTTGTGTTTCACGCGGCGATCAGGGATCAGTGGAAACCGACTGTACGCCCACCCCGGCTTGGTGGAAACCAGCGTGTCGGGGTGTTTGCCACACGCAGCCCGTTTCGGCCCAATCCCATCGGACTCTCGGTGGTGAAGCTGATCGATCTGGAGTTCTCGGCACAACAGATCAAACTGAAGCTGGGCGGCGTAGACCTGTTGGATGGCACACCTGTGCTGGATATAAAGCCCTATGTACCCTATTCCGACGCCATCCCGGATGCTACAGCCGGTTTTGCACCGACACCACCTGGCAAAGAGATTCAACTCAATTTCAGCCGGCAAGCTGAGTCTGAGTTACAAAAGCACTCTGCTGATCAGATTACCCAACTGAAACGGCTCATTTATCAGATATTGTCCAACAATCCCCGTCCATCCTATCTGGAGCAAGAAAAACGTAACCGATTTGGGATGCGGCTTTATGATTTCAACATCATTTGGGAGGTTGAAGACGACCGATATCTGATCACTGAATTATCCCCGCTCAGCGATCAACCGTTTACTTGAATCAATATGCGGTGAGAGAGATTGCCACTCTGTGTCCACAGAGTTGTTAAAATCTCTAAAAAAGCAACCTATCAATGATATCCCCCCTTTCGGCGAACACCACAAAACGTTATTATTCTCAATTAGAGACAAACAGTTAGACTTAAAATCGAAGGTAGCACTTCGGATAACATAAGTTTCCTGTAAGGATGGACACACCGCCGCTTGCCGGTTTTGCGCCAAAAATTCATTCGTCATCAACCCTGGGCTAAAGACTCGACCCCTATGAGCAGTGATATTTCCAGTAAAACAGCCGCCAGCACAAGCTTGATCGAATCTTTTCTCAATCAGGTACCCGGCAGGATCTCAGCCATCCTGGAAAACTGGCATCAGCTGGTACAAAGCGACTGGAAAGGGAACCTGATCGACACCCTGATCGAACGAATCTCCACCCTTGCCGAATCGGGCACCAAGTTTGGTGTACCGCAAATCACCCAGAGCGGCAACTCACTGATTGGCCATCTGAGCGACTACCATAATACCGGCCTGAAGCCCCAACATGACGACGTGGTGGCCCTGGACGGGCTGATCCATGCGTTTAAAGATGCCTCGATACAAGCCTGTAATCAACAGGCTGAAGCTCTGGCGAGTAAGCAGCAAGAGGCTCCAGCGGAGGATGGCCAGCGACTCAATGGAGAACATAAAGTCTATCTGCTGGGCATAGAAGAATCACTTGCCGCAGGTTTGATGAGAAACTTTCAAGCCAAGAATCTTGAAGCTGTACTGATTGAGACACCTGCCGAGATCATCCGTCACTATGACCTCGATCCCAACGAGGCCGATTTCCTGATCAGCCATGTTGATATGCTTGATGAGCTGTTTCCCGAATCGAAATCAGGTGGATTATGGAACAAGAGTAACGGTCTACCCGGTCTTCCCGTGGCCTTTATCGCCGATTCATCAGACCTGAAGACAAGGCTGGCTGCGATGCGGGTCGATGCCTGCGGTTACTGGTCCAAACCGGTTGATCCCTATCTGGTGGCAAAGCGGATCGAAGAGCTCTCCACCACCGGTAGCCATAAGAATTATCGGATTTTGATCGTTGAAGACGATCCTGCCCAGGCAGATTTTGCCGACGCGATACTCAGCAAAGCCAATTTCGATTGTCATAGCGTTACCGATCCCCTCAAAGTGTTGGACGCACTCAATGAGTTCAAGCCGGACCTGATTCTGATGGATCTCTACATGCCGGGAGCCAGTGGATCAGAACTGACGGCGGTGATCAGGGAACAGAATGAATACGTCGACATACCGATCGTCTTCCTCTCCGGTGAACAGGATCTGGATAAACAGCTGGCGGCATTGAGCTTTGGCGGTGAAGACTTCCTCTCCAAACCGATCGCCCCGAAACATCTGATCAGTACGGTAACCAACAGGATACGGCGCGCCAGTCAGCTCAGTCATCGATTGCCAGGCCACTTCCGCAGTGAAAAAGAGATCGGTCTGCACAGCAGAAACTATCTTTTGGAACGCCTGGATGCGCTACTGCTTTCGGATTCAGCCCTCAACGAGGTGACCGGTGTATTTTTTCTGAAGATCGATAAACCGGAAGACCTGGTTGCCTCGGTCGGCATAGGCGGGCTGGACGTAGTGCTTGCGGAAGTCGCCAAACACCTGAAAAACCAGCTGACATCACAGGATATTCTGACCCGATTTGGTAACAGCAGCCTAAGTCTGCTTGTCATGCGTAGTGATCAGGCGGCGCTAACAGCACTTGGCGAAAATCTATGCAAGCACCTCAGTCAGCAGATCATCGAAGTTGAAAACACCACCCTTGGTGTAACCCTCAGCATCGGCATCTACCCGGTGGAACCGGGAAATCAGGATTCCCGTGCGATCATTGCACATGCACAGATCGCCAGTCGTCAGGCCACTGAAGCGGGTGGTAATCAGGTACAAGTCTTTGTTCCTGAGAAAAAGAGCGAGAGTGAAGAGGACAAAGCCCACGATATGGAGGCATTGATCCTGAAAGCCCTGGATGAGGACTATTTTGAAGTCTTCTTCCAGCCTGTGGTGGCCCTGCAGGGATCCACCCTCGCCCACTACCAAACCCTGCTGAGGCTGCAGGAACCTGACGGGAACCTGCATGCGGCAGCCGATTTCATACCGGCCGCAGAAGAAGCCGGTCTGATCAGTAAGGTAGACCAGTGGACAACCCGGCGTGCCATAGCCGTGATCAATGAACACCGAAAACAGGGTACGCCACTGCATCTGTTCGTCTCTCAATCAGCCGATCTACTGGACAACATGGAGCGACTGACCTGGCTAAAAGACAAGCGGCGCGGCGGGCAATTGGCCCCAAACACGCTGACTTTCGAATTCAATATTCATGAAGTTGCCAAATCAATGAAATCGGCAAAGATCTGTTTCGAAGTGTTGCAAAAAATGGGCATCTCCACCCTTTTAACCCGGGTCTCCATAAACCCGGAAACCGAACGGGTACTGCAACATTTGCCGATCAGTTATATCAAACTGGATAGAAGTCTCCTGCTCGATGCCGGGGATGAGGTGAAACAGCTGGTTGAAATGGTGCATAAACGCAACATCAAAGTCATTGCTCCCCAGGTTGAGGATCCACGCAGTATCGCTCTGTTGTGGAGCAGCGGCGCCGACTATGTACAGGGCAACTTTGTACAGAGACCGGAGAGCAACCTCATCTATGATTTCAATGAGTCAGTACTCTGAGGCTGATCACACCGTTGACCTGATCCCCACCAGGAGTGAATTGACAGCAAACCGGCGGTCCTGGATCAAGCTCACTCATTTTCGACGACAGACTGGAAACTTGACTTAAATCGCATTCAAAAAGAGAGGATTTCAGCCATTGAATCCGGGGTTTTGGCTCGTAATATGCATGTTTTTTCATGTATTCAGGCCAACTGCTTGACTGATTAATAGGCACCGGAGGTGAATTATCATGCAAACAATCCCACTCAAACTCATGATCTCTACCCTTCTGGTTCTCTTTTCACAGAATCTGATGGCTGAAATCGATAACCATCCCAGCCCGATAGATCCCCTTCTAATAAACTCGACGAGGACAGCCGAACAGCCTGAATCGACCCAACCTGCCGACAGCAGTGAGACCCGATTCTATCCACGCCCGATGGGACCAGCCTTTGAAGCAGGTGATGAGAGGCTGAATTGTCGCCAGTTGGATCAGCAGCTTGCCAGTCTTGAATCCGATACATACAGTGCCAAACCCGGATTCTATGAAGACCCATATGCCGGAGCTTCGATTTTTGTCGGTGCTGTTTGGGCCCCAGGCGCACTGGCCTATCTGGGCTATTCAGGTGCTGCAGAATACTCCGAACAGGATCGGGTCAGTGAAGCAGAGAACCGGATTGAAGCGCTACGACGGATGAAGGCCAGACTTCGCTGTTATGAGTATTGATGCCGATCAGATCGCCTCACCGCCTGCCATAAGGGAGAAGAGTTACCGCTGGAGCGAGCTGACCCAGATGGTGTTTCAGCATCGTCGGGAGCTGGTTGCCGCCAACCTGATTGCGATCCTGGGAGCTGTCGCTGCCGTTCCGGTTCCACTGCTGATTCCACTCTTGGTTGATGAAGTTCTGCTCAATCAGCCCGGAACAGCTGTGGGCATCATGAACAGTCTGTTTCCGGAGCACTGGCATGGCCCGGTGCTCTATATTATGGCGGTCCTGGTCTTAACCCTGATTCTGCGTATTTTTGCCCTCATCTTCGGCGTCTGGCAGACCTGGCAGTTTACCCGGATCGCCAAGGATGTGATTTTCCATATCCGCCGGGATCTGCTGCATCGGCTGGAACGGATCTCCATGTCCTCTTATGAAACCATGGGCAGTGGCACAGTCGCTTCTCACCTGGTCACCGACCTGGAAGCGGTCGACACTTTTGTCAGTGTCACCACCAGTAAATTCCTGGTCGCGGCATTGAGCATCATCGGTACAGCCGTGGTGCTGTTATGGATCAACTGGCCACTGGCCCTGTTCATCCTGTTTCTCAACCCCCTGGTGATCTACTTCACCACGATATTCGGACGCAAAGTCAAACATCTCAAAAAAAGGGAGAACTCAGCATTTCAGGCTTTTCAGGAGTCCCTGGAAGAGACACTGGATGCCATTCAACAGATCAGAGCGAGTAATCGGGAACGGCACTACATACACCGCATTATCGACAAGGCGGATAATATCCGTAAGCATTCAGCCGCATTCACCTGGAAAAGCGATGCGGCAAATCGACTCTCATTCATGATATTCCTGTTCGGCTTCGATATCTTTCGCGGTGTCAGTATGTTCATGGTGCTCTGGTCAGATCTCACCATTGGCGAAATGCTGGGTGTCTACGCTTACCTCTGGTTTATGATGGGGCCGGTTCAGGAGGTCTTGAACATTCAGTATTCCTATAACGGGGCCCAGGCCGCGCTCGGTCGAATCAATGCTATGATGCAGGTCGACCTGGAGCCCTGCTATCCGCATAAGCAAAATCCGTTCGAAGGAAAGAAAACGGTCAGTCTGCGCCTGCAGGATCTGAAATTCGCCTATGGCGACGGCCCCCCCGTACTCAACGGGGTTGAGCTGAACATCGCCGCCGGAGAAAAAGTAGCCTTTGTCGGTGCCAGTGGTGGCGGCAAGACCACCCTGGTACAGATCATCCTGGGTCTCTACCCGGTGAAGTCCGGTCACGTCTATTTTGATGATGTACCGGTTGAAGAGATCGGCATGGACATCGTGCGCGACCATGTGGCCACCGTCCTGCAACACCCGGCTCTACTGAATGACAGTGTCAGAATCAATCTCACCCTAGGAAAGGATATTGACGAGGAAAAACTCTGGCAGGCTCTGGAGATTGCACAACTGAAAAATACCATCATGGAGATGGAACAGGGGCTGGAAACCCTGATAGGTCGCTTTGGCGTCAGGCTGTCCGGCGGTCAACGGCAACGCCTGGCCATTGCCCGAATGGTCCTGACCGATCCCAGTGTGGTGATACTCGATGAAGCCACATCGGCACTCGACACCACCACAGAAGGCAACCTTCACTCGGCTCTGCAGGTGTTTCTCGACGGGCGTACAACGATTATCATTGCACACCGATTGAGCGCCGTGAAACAGGCGGACCGGGTACTGGTGTTTGAAGATGGCCTGGTGGTCGAAGAGGGACGGCATGATGAGCTGATAGAGAACAATGGCCTCTACAGTACCCTATACGGCCGTCAGGAACAGGGTTCGAACAGTTACTGACCAGACCGGCTTCTGTGTTGTTATCATATGCAGAATCACACCATCGGTTGAGGAGATTTTTGATGTTTACCGGTATTGTTCAGGGCACCGCCGAAATTGTCGCCATTGAACAGAAACATAACTTCCGCACACACCGGGCACGCTTCCCCTCAGAGGCGCTGACTGGATTAACCCCGGGGGCATCCATTGCCCATAACGGATGCTGCCTGACCGTAACCCGGATCGACGGTGAACTGGTCGATTTTGATCTGATGCAGGAGACCCTGAACATTACCAACCTTGGTGAACTCGAGGTAGGTGATGCGGTCAACTTTGAGCGCGCTGCGAAATATGGTGATGAGATAGGTGGACATGCCATGTCGGGGCACATCCTTTGTACCGCCCAGGTGGTTGATGTGAGGACCTCCGAAAACAATCATCAAATCAGATTCTCCCTGCCGCATGCCTGGACAAAATACATCTTCACCAAAGGCTACATAGGCATCGATGGCATCAGCTTGACAATCGGTGATGTGGCGGCCAATGAGTTTGAAGTCAACCTGATCCCGGAAACCCTGCAGCGCACCAACATCGGCAGTCGTCAAATCGGTGACCGGGTGAACATTGAGATTGATCCGCAGACCCAGGCGATCGTCGATACGGTGACCAACCTACTGCCAGAGCTGTATCAGCGGATGACACACACTCAAGCGGATATTTGATACAAAGCTGTCATCAAGTATGTCAATCGAGCTTGAAAAAGGCACCCTGTGGAGGAAGGTCGTCGACACGACTCAACAGGCCATTGACAATAAAAGCCTGCTTACCATCGAGACCCACTCCTACAACATCCGGCAGCAAGGCTTGAATTTTACGGTTCGGGTTGCTGAAAACATCAAGCGCAAGAGAGATCAGAATAGAGTAGCGCCCGATTTCAATCCGTTTCTACCGCCGGAAGCCGCGTTGACGGTATGTGACATCTCCACATCCCATATCGCCGTACTGAATAAATTCAATGTGGTTGAACATCACCTGCTGATTGTCACACGACAGTTCGAATCACAGCAGAGTCTGCTGACCATGACGGATTTTTCTGCGCTCTGCCACTGCCTGCCGGAGTATCCCAGTCTCGGTTTCTACAATGCCGGGGAAGCTGCCGGCGCCAGCCAGAAACACAAGCATCTGCAAATGGCGCCCTTACCACTCTACGGAGAAGCAGAACCCTTCCCATTCTCAGCGGTTTTTGCAAAACAGAGTGAAACCGACACAATCTCACAACTCACCCAACTGCCGTTCAAACACGCCTTTTGCTGCCTGCCGGAGGGCCTGTTCAATAACCCGGAACAGGCGGCAATCCATTGTCACCATCTCTACCACAGGATGCTGGAACGCCTTGAGATCACCAGATTGGCCGGTTCAAAGGAGCAACACCACTCAACCCCTTACAATCTACTGGTGACGAAACAATGGATGCTGCTGGTACCACGCACGACAGAGTGCTGGCAGAAGATATCTGTCAATGCGATGGCTTACGTCGGCTCACTGTTTGTGATTAATCAGGAGGGATTGAAGCGGCTGGAAGAGTTCGGGCCTGTTAACCTGCTTCGAGCGGTCTCTCAATGAACATCCATAACCCTGCAGTAAAATCAAACAGACAAGCTTAAAATAACCTGACACTTGATAAGTTATCACAATGAGAGTGGCTGAAGTGTAATCGCCCTTCCCTGTTGTTCACGTTCACTTTCCGGCAAAACATCCATGCTTGGCCACAATCCACTCTCTAATGCCTGACAATAACCATTATCCAGACCAGCCCGCTTCATCACCTGCCGGGTCTGTCGGTAATCAGTTTTCAATCGATGCCATTGACACTTAACAGAGTCCTCATTGGGTATGAGCAGTAGATACCAACCATCCCGGGTTCCATCATTGGCTGGCATACCGATCACACCACTATTCAGCCAATATCTGTTTTCCAGTTTTTCAGCAAACGGGATTCCAGCATGGCCACCAATCAATACATCGGTGCCGGCCAAGGATAACTCATGCCGCTTTATATCCGCCGGAGATGAAGCAAAAACAAATCGGTTGATTGCGCTGACTGCACCATGCACGAGATGAAAGCTGTGGCCATTCATTGTGAACTGGATTGCCTTAGGCAGTGTCCCCATCCATGCTTTATCCGCTTCGTTCAATTGTTCACTGCAGTAGGGATACCAGGACTCTGCCAACACTGAACAGCGACTGCCGGATTCAAAACCGCAGCCACAATCCTCACGCCCTGTTGCGAGAGACTCCTCACAATTCCCCATAACGACAGGAATCCCCCACTCTCTGATCAACTTTACGGTCTCTGCCGGTTGGCCACAGTAGGCAACACAATCGCCATTACAAATCACCTGTGTTGGCGGTAGCTTCAGCTCAGTGGCAACCTGTAATAGAGCCTGTGTCGCTTGCAGGTTTCCATAGGGACCGCCAAAGATCATTACAGCCTGCTCAAAACAACCCAGATTGAGTACGGCGCTATCAGTCACTCTTATAACTCCCTCGTCAACCTGAAGTTGCCAGCCGCTCAGTAATCACTGGCACTTGCAGGGATGGTCTTATAGGTATCACTCTGCCGGCGCCCAAGCCAAAACATCAAACACCCCAGAATTAACACACTCAAGGATATCGTGAGCAGTTTGGTGTATTTATGACTCTCTCCCAGCCACATGGTGTAGCCGGTGGACTCCATGAAATAGAGCACAGCTCCAGTGATTGAGAGTGTAAAACTTGCCAAATAACTCCAAACGGGGATTCGCTCCCAATTCCGCCACAGAGAGAAGAAGATCACCGGTGCCAGATAGAGGGAGGCTGTACCGCTAACCGCTACAGCACTGAACAGATCCTTGTTACCGACGAAGACCATCAACAGACCCAGCAACATAAATAGCGCCATCACCATACGCCCATTTCTCATCGTGGGTGAAAGGAATTTCATATCCACAACCACCAGTTTTGCTGAGCTTGAAAGCGTACTGTCCAGTGTCGACATGGCGGAAATCACCAACGCAGCATTGAACAGCAACATCGGCACATCACCCAGCAGGCGCATCAGAACATCATTCATGGCCTCACCTGTTGCCGCCTGCGATCCGGCTAATATTCCCAAGCCACCAAATAAGAGTATGCAGCTCATACTGATCCAGGCGGCATGATAAAAACTACGGCGCGTCGTCTGTCGATCGGCGAGAAAGCCCCGATCCATCATCACCGGATCATGCATTGGATAGCTCCAGATCTGCAGCAGTGCCACCAGCATCAGGATCGGCCCAGGTTGATCGATCTCGAAAGGTTTGAACAGTAGATTATCGAGGCTCACATGCCCGCCGCTGAAGGCCAGTACCAACAACATAACCAAGACAACCAGGAAGATAACCATTTGGAACAGATCGGTTCTCAATGACGCATGCAGCCCCCCCAGCATGGAGTAGGTCAGGGTCACCAGAGCCAGACCCACCACCGCCAAGGCATAAGAGCCACTGCCGGCCGCGCCAAACAGAATGCCGATTACCAGTAAATTGGCAAATACCTCACTGGTCAATCTCACCCCGATTACCAGGTTGTAGCAACCCGTACCCCATTCGCCAAATCGATCAAACAAGAAGGCCTGAATGCTGTCGTAACCTTTGCGAAAACGCAGATCATCGATAATCATGCCACCGGTTATAAATGAGAGATAGTAGAGCCCGTAGGCAAGCGTACCCCACAAACCGTAGTAGAAACCGAGGATCGCTGCATTCATCAGTGAGCGGGCAAAAATCCAGGTCGTAACCTGGGAAAAGATCAACATGACCAAACCAGGTGTCTCTCCCGCAGGTGATAGTCCTTTGTAGAAAGCTCCCTCCCCATTCGCCTTGGGCGCCAACAGTATCGATACCAATGCAATTGAAACGGCCAGGAGAGGCAAAACCAAATCCATTCCAAAACCTCATTGTTGTTTAAAATCAAGTACAGAGGATAAACAGTGTGCAACGAACGCACTCTATTTATTACGATGGTCGTTGCAGATTGGATTCACCGTGTGGCTATGCAGAATAGTAGTTATCCATTCACCCGGCAAGCCACTTGGCAGTGTCTCCCGGTAGAAAACCTCTAAGAAAATCCACTCAATTTTTCATGGAAATAGAGCGGGATTGTGATCCAATAACCGGCAAACTGGAGTTTGAATTGATGACATGAAAATTACTTGTCCGGATTTTGCAATAATAAACCAGGGTCGATCTCTGTAGTTTGACCTTCAAGCGTATCAGGCATCACACCCATCGGACCCACAATCCTTGCCGACAAGTTAGGAAAGGCACTGATCATGGAAACAATGATTGCCGCACCATAGGGTATGGCCTGCAGCAACAACACGATGGACCAAATCTGCGCGTCCGGGGAATCAGCACCATACTGCCAATTGATCACCGTCGCGGCCAACAGCAAGGCGAGAAAGAACAGCGCCTCTTCACGGGCATCCTGCAATGCCTTTAATAGCCCCGAGTTATTGGCTTGTTTGGGCGTTCTGAAGAAGGGTAAACCGCTGGTCCAGATACCCTGCACGATTGCTAGAGCAATCGTGTGGGAGAGTGCCAGACCTGCCAGTGCTGCCGCGATACTCTGGCGTACCGTTGCCTCAACGCGACGTCGATAGAGAAAAAACATCTTCAAGATCTTAAACACGAACAGACTCATCGGCAGTACAGCAAACAACGGCAATGGTGCGGTAAAATCCACCGGCCAGATCAGCATGCAGGCGGACCAGGTGATCGCGGCGATATTGAAAAACAGATTGAAGCCGTCTGCGAACCAGGGCAGCCATCCGGCTATGAAGTGGTAGCGTTGACCCGGGGTCAACTGGCTGGTTCTGGTTGCAAACAGCATCCCCAGGTGGTGCTTGAGGATTTGAACCGCACCATAGGCCCAACGGAAACGCTGTTTCTTGAAATCGAGAAAGGTGTCCGGCATCAAGCCTCGGCCATAACTCTTAGGGATATAGACCGCCTCATGTCCCTGCTCAAATACCCGTAATCCAAGATCGGCATCCTCTGTAATGCACCACTCTCCCCAACCGCCAATCTCATCCAGCACGCTACGTCTGACCATGGTCATGGTGCCATGCTGTATGATCGCGTTTCGCTCATTGCGGGTAACCATGCCGATGTGAAAAAAACCGCGGTACTCAGCCAGGCACATCGCCTTGAAACAGCTTTCACTGCCATCCCGATAGTCTTGCGGCGACTGGACTATGGCCGTCTCACGGCGCTGAAACAGCGGCACAAGATCACGCAACCAACTCGCCTCAACCTGATAATCACTGTCGATCACGGCAATCACCTGGGCATCGGGATGGCTCTCCTGCAAGGTAAAATTCAATGCCCCGGCCTTGAATCCGGCCAATGGTGATCGATGAAAAAAACGAAACCGCTGGCCCAGTTTTTCACAGTGTGCTTCAACCGGTTTCCATACCAGTGGATCTTTGGTGTTGTTATCGATAACCAGAACTTCATAGTTGGGGTAATCCAACTTGGCCAGAGCATTCAGGGTTTCGATCATCATATCCGGTGGTTCGTTGTAGGCCGGCACATGTATTGAAACCATTGGCAGATCATCATCATTCACCTGCTTACGCTTCGGCTGCCGGCGCCACTGTCGCAACCACAAAGACTCTGCCCATTCATGGGCTTCGGCAAACAGCACCACCAGAACACCCAGCATGCCGATAAATAGCACAATACCTACCAGTACGGTATTCAGCGTCATATATTGCCGGGTATAGTCGTAGAACATCCATACCGCACCAGTCGCTGCCGCATAGGCAACCAGTGCCAGAAAACCCCGGCCACTGGAGCGTAAACCCTCGCTGTCTCGAAACAGGAACAGCAGAGCAATAACACCGAAGAGAATCGAAATAGCCGCCAACTCACGCCAATGAGGTACATCGACAACCGGTTCGGAAAAGGTAAATTTGGCATTCCTGTCGATGTCGTAGACACCCCAGTAGGTACCAACCCCACTCTCCTGCCGCTCTTTCCAGGGTTGATCAAACGCCTCCATCACGTAGTAGATATAGCCTCGCTCTTCCGCTACCTGCAAAAACCGCCTTAGAAAGCTGGCCTGGTTCGCTTGCGATGGTGTAGCCTCGCGCCTTGGCCTGCCGTTGCTGGGCCAACCTACTTCGGCGATCACGATCGGCTTGTTCGGGAAGGTCTGTTGCAGCTTTTCAAACGTGCGAACAGTGAAATCGACGGCAGCATCCACAGACTGCCCCTCCCAGTAAGGCAGGATATGGGCTGCAATATAGTCCACATGTTCAGCCAGCTGCGGATACTCCAACCAGATATGCCAGGGCTCAGCAACACTGACCGGCGCCCAGACCCGCTGCTTTACCAGGGTAAGGTAGTCGATCGCCTGTTGCAGTGTGATATCACCACGATAGAGGGCTTCGTTACCGACCATCACGCGGACAACATTTCTATGGTGTTGTCTGCTGAGTGAGATCAGGTTTTCGATCTCCTCTGAATTTGTTGCCTGATCACCATCGATCCAGGCGCCGAGCGCCACATTCAGACCCTGTTCTTCAGCCAGTCTGGGTATTTCCCGATAACTGCCGCTGACCGAGTAGCTACGTACCGCATAAGTCTTATCCGACAGCAGCAACAGATCCGCTTCAATCTCCGCTTCACTCGGGTAGTGGCCAAGACTCGGATCGTGCCAGGCTCTGACCGGAGAGAATGAAAAACCCTGGATGCGTTTTGGCCAGGGCGGCTCGCTGGAACTTCCGCTGAGCAGATTCCAGATCATCAGCGTCAACAGAGCTATGGCCAGCGTAATAACCAGATTGGGTCGTAACATATGGGACTACTGCTTGAAAAAATCAGCGTATAGTAATTCCTTTAGCGGATAGGGATTGTGATCTGTAGCGTCTTTTTATGACGCATTTGTTAAAAACAGTCAGACTTGGGTAGTTTTAGATAACTGATTGATATTCTGTGTTAAGCCAAAGTCGAAAGGACCCATCCATGGCTATGGAATGAAGATTGATACCCGCTTGAGTGATAATCAGCGTATCTCTTCGAGACTTCTTCTGCGGATATGCACCTGAGGAATGATCAGTGCATAGCCATGCTGCTGCCAATGCACCAATTCAGTAAAGGCCGAAGGCACCAACTCGACGAACTCATGAAAATCACCCAATTTATAGTCGTAGTCATTGGCTGCCAGATTACAGACCTTGAACTCAACGCCAAGGGCGGCGTAATAGCGCATGCGTTCAACCACATCTTTGTACTTGGCATAGTTCTTCTTTACCAGTGTCACGATCTCTGTGCCGTGTATCACGACCTTGATGTCCATCATCTCCGGCGCCAGGTCATAGGGGGATTCAGTCAGGGGATTCATCAGTGAACGTATCCAGAACAGAGCCGCAGACATTTTCTCCGGCTCATCCAGAAAAAAATCGTAAACCACTTTGGGCGAGTCGTAGTTAGGTTGAGTGATTATCGGTTCATCATCTGCGCTTAGCACGAGTGGATGCAACACCATTATTATTAAAAATAGGATTCTTTTCACCGCACCCTCCCCAGGTTGTACGAAAACAGAGAAATCCCTGATTTAGACAGCGGATAATGCCATTACTCTCAACTTGAATGAGCGATTTTTCAGACTATATTATCCAATACGACTACTTATTGGCGCATTAGTTTTTCTTATCCAATAGGGCATCACTGATTAAACGACTAAAGGAGCTGGTAATGGCACAGATTTCCACACAAGCGCCTCTGAAAGGTAAAGGCAATATACCTTTGGAGTTTGATGAGGACGGCTTCCTGATCAACACAGAGGCATGGACACGGGAAACCGGAAGGTTGATTGCCCAAATGGATGGCATCAGAGAGTTAACCCCCGATCACTGGTCTGTGATTCTCTATCTTCGTGAGCAACACCTTGAATCCGGTGGACTCCCGGTTATGTCTCATATCTGCCGAATCATGCACCTAGGTAAGCATGGTGTGACCCGTCTGTTTGGCGGTTGCCGGGAAGCCTGGCGTATCTCAGGACTCCCCAATCCAGGAGAGGAGGCCAAAAACTATATGTAGTTCCTCCTGCCCCTGATATCAGGGGCTTTTTTTAACTCCGATTGAGTCATAGCTGGCTGTTTTTTGAACCACCTATTTGGGCCTGTTAACACTCAGTAATTGATCACCCTATCTGGGACACTGCAATTGCGAACGCAGCAGATTTATCAGCCTACCGGACCGACCACATCTGGTGATATATTGAATCTTTGATTTGTCGATACCGGGTTACATAGGGTCAGATGACTGAACAACAAGCGCAAACAGCAGCAAGGGAAAGAACGCGCCAATTACTGGCTTCAGCTGAGCAAAGCTTCAAGTTATCCCCCTGCCATCCGGAGATCCTGTTTGATCTGAAGGGTAAATCGGCCGGGCTGTTGGTGATCCACCCCAGCGGCCAAATGAAAATCCGCTACAACTCAACGCTGCTGGCACAGTATGGTGAGAAGTTTCTTGAGCAGACCGTACCCCATGAAGTCGCACACCTGCTAGCACGCAGACTCTACGGTCAGTCGATCAAACCCCATGGCAGCGAGTGGCGGTCGATCATGTCTTACTTCAATGTACCGGCAAACCGTTGCCACAGTTTTGACACCTCGCAAAGTGCAGCCCGCAGCATGCGTTATTTCGATTACCACTGTCTTTGCCGACAACATAAACTCAGTGCAATCCGGCACAACAGAATCATCTCCGGCGTCACTTATCTCTGCCAAACCTGCGGTAGCAGTCTGATCCTGAGTGAATCCTCATGACGATACGGTCTGATTGATCATCAGCTGCTTTTCTGCGGTTTTCATCCGTTTGATTGCCAGCTCACGACGTAACGCAGCACTTCGATCTGGCAGGGTTTCTGTAAAGACCAGTTCGACGGGGGTTCTTCCCCGGGTGTATTTGGCGCCTATCCCACGATTGTGTTCAGCAACCCGCCGATTGATGTCATTTGTTATGCCGGTGTAGAGCGTGTTATCAGTACATCTCAATATATAAACATACCAATCTGATTTATCTGCTGTTGTCATCGATCTACCAAGGCTTGACGATCAAAGTCACTCGTGGGCCACTAGGGCCTGTTTAAGCCGCTGTGAAGCTGTCTGCTGAATGGTGTTTTTTTCATTAATATTAACCAGATACTCATGCCAAATCAGATTTCCATAGTCGATACCATGGTTTACCACTATAATTTTTGCTACTTTCAGGACTTTACAGAGTCTACTACAAAGTATCACAATGCAATCAGCCAAAAATTCGTCCTGAGAGACAATGGCAAGCAAACGACTTGTTGTAATCCAGTTAGCTTAAAATAAACTCAATAAAGCTTATTAAACAACAGGTTACAACCACATTAACCCCCATCCTGGAGGACACGATGATTGGTAATACCAAAAAGTGGATTGGAAAAGTCGGTATGATTGGTGTCATAGCCGGCCAAGTTCTGGTCTCCCCCACTCTCCTAGCCGGCGATGCAGATGTCGCAGAAGGCAAAAAAATCGCATTCGACAGGAAAAAAGGCAACTGCCTGGCCTGTCACAACATCAGCGGCGCGCCCTCACCGGGTAATATCGCACCGGCATTGATTGCCATGAAATCCCGCTATCCGACAAAGGAAGCACTCACTGAGCAGATCTGGGATGCCACCATTAAAAACCCGGAATCTTCAATGCCACCTTTTGGCAAGCACGGCATTCTTTCCGAGTCTGATTTCAAAAAAGTGGTTGAGTACGTCTGGACCCTTTAAGCCATACAACTCCTAAAGATCAAGACTGCACTCCTTTGAGGTTGAAATAACATGAAACAACTATTTCGTAAGTTGACCTTGCTGGTCATGACCTGTGGCTTTATTGCTTCTGCACAGGCAACAACCCCTGAAGAAGACCTGGCGGCGTTCCAGAACTTCTTCAAAAAGCGCTTTCCCAATGTAGAGACCCAAGACTATATCAATGGCGCCTACTCCATCGACCCGGTCGGGCGTGAAAACTGGGAAGCCATCGAAGAGTTCCCCCCCTATGAACCTTTCATTGATGAAGGGCAAGCCATGTGGGAGACCCCCTTTGCGAATGGCAAAACCTATAAAGACTGTTTTCCAGACGGTCCTGCCCTGGCCGGTAAATATCCGCACTGGGACAAGGATAAAGGCATGGTCATGACCCTGCCTCTGGCACTCAACAACTGCCGCAAAGCTAATGGCGAAAAGCCGATGAAGTATAAGAAAGGCCCAATCAACAGCATCCTCTCTTATCTCTCATATGAGTCCCGCGGTCAGGTTACTAATGTGGTCGTACCCAGTGATGATCCAAAAGCCCTGCAGGCCTATGAGGATGGTAAGAAGTTCTACTATACCCGCCGTGGACAGCTGAACTTCTCCTGTGCCCATTGTCATTTGCAGAATGCGGGTATGATTCTACGTACCGAGATTCTCAGTCCGGCTCTCGGACATACCACTCACTTTCCTGTCTATCGCTCGAAGTGGGGTACGGTAGGCACACTGCATCGCCGTTTCACCGGCTGTAACAAACAGGTCCGTGCCAAACCTTTCAAGGCGCATGGTGAGGAGTACCGTAATCTGGAGTACTTCCTGACCTACATGAGCAATGGCCTGCCACTCAACGGCCCCGGCGCCAGAAAGTAACCCCTATCAGGACAAGATTACGTGATCGGAGTAAAAGCGATGCACAAAAGAAAAGTTCTCAAATTCAGCCTGCTGGCTGGCATTTTATGCAGCAGCATGACAACCTTAGCCCTGGCTGACGAAGTATCTACCGCCAAGGTGCAAAAACTGATTGACGCAGCGGATGCTGCCAGAAAACAGGCCGCCGAAGTGGGCGGCGAATGGCGTGATACCGGTAAAATGATCAAGAAGGCAAAAGGGCTTCTTAAAAAAGGTGATTTTGTGGCAGCGGCGAAGCTTGCCAACAAAGCAGCCAAGCAGGGGCACCTGGGTTATGAACAGGCGATGTCACAGAAAGAGCTTAAACTGCCCTCTTACCTACACTACGAATAACGGCTAACGCCACGGGAGGAAGACATAATGAAGTTTGTCAAAGTACTCATGCTGACCACACTTGTTGGTGGCGTAGCACTTACTACACAATTGCGTGCGGAAGAAGGTAATCAGATTTCACCAGGACTGCAGTCAGTGGAAGTGATGCATGGCGGTGAAAAGGTCATGATCACCCGCTCTGCCGATAAGAATGCGGTGGTACCGAAATCCTTTTCCAAAACATCTCGTCACTGCCCACCCTTCTGCATTCAACCTGCGACCATCTCAGCCGGGGTGGATACTGTGGGTGAATTGGAAGTCCTGGGTTACCTGAAACGTGTCAGTGATGGTGATCGTAAAGTGATGGTGGTGGATTCACGCACCCCTGAATGGATCATTCGCGGCACCATTCCCGGTTCCGTTAACATTCCCTGGAACAGGATCAATGTGGATGTTCAGGGTGCCTTTGACGTGTCTGCAGAAGCTGACACACTGCATGACATTCTGATCAATCAGCTTGGTGTACAGGATATCAAAGGCAACCTTGACTTCCGTAATGCCAAGACCCTGGTGATGTTCTGTAACGGCAGCTGGTGTCCTCAGTCTTCGAGCAACATCAAAACCCTGCTCAACCTGGGATATCCCGCTTATAAACTGAAATGGTATCGCGGTGGCATGCAGGACTGGGTAAGCCTGGGCCTGACCACAGTCAACAAGTAAGACTGAAATCACGGCAAAAAAAAGGGGTTACCCATGGGTAACCCCTTTTTTATTTGGTCCGGGCGGGGTGATTCGAACACCCGACCCCTACAACCCCATTGTAGTGCGCTACCAGACTGCGCTACGCCCGGAAAGAGCGGCAATACTAGGCAGTTACACGGCCTATGTCAATGCCAGGAAAGGTTTATCGTTTGAGGATATGCAGAAGCTCTTCCAACTCACCGCGTAGTTGCTTGATGATCTGCTGGCTCTGCTGCAGATCCTCTTTTGCGGTATCCCCGGAAAGCTGCTGACGTGCCCCACCGATGGTGAATCCCTGCTCATAGAGCAAGCTGCGTATCTGCCTGATCATCAGCACATCGTGCCGTTGATAGTAGCGTCGATTACCCCGCCGTTTGACCGGTTTGAGCTGCGGGAACTCCTGCTCCCAATAACGCAGAACATGGGGCTTAACCTGGCAAAGGTCACTCACTTCGCCAATCGTAAAATAGCGTTTGCCCGGTATTGCGGGCAGATCGGTATTACTGCTGCTCGGATCCAGCATAGGCTTCTACTCGTGCCTTAAGTTTCTGTCCTGGTCTGAATGTCACCACCCGACGCGCCGAGATCGGGATCTCTTTGCCGGTTTTCGGATTTCGTCCAGGCCTCTGTTTCTTTTCACGCAAATCGAAATTTCCGAACCCGGAAAGCTTTACCTGCGCCCCTCGTTCCAAAGACATGCGGATCTCTTCAAAGAACATCTCCACCATCTCCTTGGCTTCACGTTTGTTCAGTCCAAGCTCATCAAAAAGCCTGGCTGCCATATCTGCTTTTGTCAGTGCCATTTGTTGTCCTAATCTCTCAGTTTCGCGCCTGTATCCTTAGCCAACCGTTGTAACACCGCGTCGACCACCTCATCCACTTCCTTATCAGTAAGAGTGTGTGATTTTTCCTGTAAAATCAATCCCAATGCGAGACTTTTTCGACCCGAATCTATGTTTTCTCCAGTATAGACATCAAAAAGCAGGATGTCTTTAATAATTTTGCCGGATTCATCACGAATAAGATTCCTGATCGACTCAAAACTGACATTTTCGTCCACCACCAGAGCGATATCTCGACGGATGGATGGGTATTTGGAGAGCGCCTGAAATCCGGGCAGCACACCCTCGGCCAGGTTTTCCAAGGCCAATTCGAACACAAACGTCGCCCCATTCAGGCCCATTTTCTGCTCCAGTTCCGGATGCAGCATACCCAGCATACCCACCACCTTGTCGTGGATGCGCACCTCGGCAGATTGACCTGGATGCAGTGCAGGATGTTTAACGGCCGCAAAACCGATACCTTGATGGCGCCCTGTCAGACTCAACAGTGCTTCCAGATCCGCCTTGATATCGTAAAAATCGACCGCACGGCCGGCTTCACCCCACTGCTCGGCTTGAGCGTTACCCGCGATCAAGCCTGCGATCATCGGCTCCTGTTCAATGCCGTCTCCCTGGCGAAAGCAGAGACCGGACTCGAAAATCCGCACCCGCTGCTGCTGCCTCGACTGGTTGTAGACGGCTGTCTGGATCAATCCCGGCCACAGAGAGGTGCGCATTACCGACATATCGGCAGAGATTGGATTGGCGAGGCGAATGCCTTTCGCCTCCGGATCGACCTGTGCCTCAATCTCAGGACTGATGAAACTGTAGGTGATCACTTCCTGGTAATCTCGTCCCACCAACAGGTTTTTTGCGCTCGACAGACTGAACTCAGCCTCCCGACGATCGGCCATGACCATCGCGGACTTGCCTCTGTGAGGCGGAATTTTTGCGTAACCATAGATACGCCCAACCTCTTCAATCAGGTCCTCTTCGATCGCAATATCAAATCGGCAGCTTGGTGCTGTTACCCGCCAGCCCGCCGTCATTTCGATGATTCTCATATCGAGACGATTGAGAATATCAGTCACTTCGGCCCGATCGATTTCAACCCCGAGCAGACGATTGACCCGGTCCGCACGAAGCAGAATCTCCGGTCGCTGTTGGATCATCGACTCATTGTTCGCTTCCACCACCGGACCCAGTTCACCTCCGGCAATCTCTACCAGCAGTTGTGACGCCCGCTCCATCGCCTGAGCCTGCAGATAGGGATCGACGCCCCTTTCGAAACGATGCGAGGAATCTGTATGCAGCCCATAGGCTCTGGCTTTACCACTGATTGCGGTGGGTGCGAAAAAGGCACTCTCCAGCAGGATATCCCGAGTAGCGTCAGACACCGCCGAATCCTCGCCTCCCATGATACCGGCCAGCGCCAGAGGACGATTGGCATCGGCGATCACCAGTGTCCCTTCGCTGAGCTCGATCTCCTGGCCACCGATCAGGGTCAGCTTCTCGTCAGGCTCGGCAAGCCGTACCCGGATCCCCGTTTCGATCTTCTGCAGATCGAAACCGTGCATCGGCTGACCCAGTTCCAACATCACATAGTTGGTCACATCCACTACCGGTCCGAGCGATCGCACATCACCACGGCGCAGGCGCTCCTGCATCCACAACGGCGTCTGTGCATTGACATCCACACCACGCACCACCCGGCAGAGATATCTGGGGCAGGCCTGGTCCGCTTCCAGTGCCACATCGACCCGCTCATCTGTGGTTGCTGGCTGAGACTCAATTCGGGGAAACTCAACCGCACAGCGATTGATCACCCCCACCTCCCGGGCTATGCCGAGCAGTCCCAGGCAGTCACTGCGGTCCGGGGTAAGATCCACATCGATACTCTGATCCTCGAGTCCCAGGTATTGGCGAAAATCATCTCCAACCGGTGCATCTTCCGGCAACGGCATGATACCGTCGGACTGTTCCGCCAATCCCAGTTCGCTGGCGGAGCAGATCATCCCGGATGAGCTGACACCTCTGAGCTTGGCCTTTTTGATCTTGAAATCACCAGGCAAACGGGCGCCGACCGTGGCCACCGGCACACGCATCCCGGCCGCAACATTTTTCGCCCCGCAGACAATCTGCAGTGGCTCCTCAGCGCCGATGCTGACCTGACATACGCTCAACTTGTCCGCATCCGGGTGGGCTTCACGGGCCAACACCTCACCAACCACCACCCCATTGAAGGCGGCGGCGACCGGTTCAACGGAATCCACCTCCAGACCGGCCATACTCAGCTGGTCCGCCAACTCCTGGGTTGTTACCGGTGGATTGACCCACGCCCTTAACCAGGCTTCACTGAATTTCATGCTTATCTACCACTCTATAGCTCTACTGACGCCGAACACTCTGTTTATTAGGCAAACTGCTTTAGAAAGCGCAGGTCATTTTCAAAGAAAAGACGAAGGTCATTGACCCCGTAACGCAGCATGGTCAAACGTTCGACCCCCATGCCGAAGGCGTATCCAGTGTACTTCTCACTGTCGATACCCACATGGCGGAAAACCTCCGGATGGATCATGCCGCAGCCAAGAACCTCCAGCCAACCGGTGTGACTGCAAACCCGGCAGCCTTCACCACCACACATCACGCACTCGATATCAACCTCGGCAGAAGGCTCGGTGAAGGGGAAGTAGGAGGGCCGGAAGCGTAGCTTCAGCTCCCGCTCGAAGAAGTGGCTGAGGAAGTCATACAGCACGCCCTTAAGGTCGGCAAACGAAACATCCTCATCTACCAGGAATCCCTCCACCTGATGGAACATTGGTGTGTGGGTCAGATCGGAATCGCAACGATAGACCCGGCCCGGCGCGATGATCTTCATCGGCGGTTCACCCTTTTCCATGGTGCGTATCTGCACCGGAGAGGTATGGGTACGTAATAACAGGTGCGCATCGAAATAGAAGGTATCGTGCATCGCCCGCGCCGGATGGTGATCGGGAATATTCAAGGCTTCGAAGTTGTGATAATCATCTTCGATTTCCGGCCCCTGAACAGATTCGAATCCGGCACTGGAGAAGAGCCGTTCGATACGCTCAAGGGTTCGGCTGACCGGATGCAGACCGCCACGTTGCAGCCCCCTGCCCGGCAGGGTCACATCGATCTTTTCGTCGGCCAGTCGTTGCGCCAGCGCCGCCTCTTCGAGTTCACCTTTACGGGATTCGATCGAGCGTTGCAGGGCCTGCTTGGCTTTGTTGATTTTCTGTCCGGCCTGAGGTCTCTCCTCAGGGGGCAGGCTACCCAGTTTCTTCAATTGTGAAGTCAACTGGCCACTCTTACCCAGATAGGAGACGCGAATCTCATCCAATGCGGGCAGACTGTCGGCCTGTTTGATTGCACTTTCGGCAGCTTCAATCAGACTTTGTAAGTCCAATGTGGAATCTTCCATCTGTCTATTTAAACCTCAAGTGAGCGAATAAAGGGGCTGTTTCGGTCAGTTTTCCAGTGGCCGGCCATTGCCAATTCGCCAATCTATCAACTGACAAACCTAGGTCATGCGGATCCATGACAAAAAAAGGGGAAAGCCTCAGGCCTTCCCCTTCTTTGCTTACTCTGCCACCGGTTGAACCGGAAACAGTAGTTATTTAGCTGGAAAGCGCGGCCTTGGCCTGTTCTGCCAGCACGCTAAATGCCGCTTTGTCGTTCACCGCCAGGTCAGCCAGCATCTTACGATCGACTTCGATGTTGGCCAGATGCAGACCGTTGATCATGCGGCTGTAGGACAGACCGTTATCACGGGCTCCGGCATTGATACGGGCAATCCACAGCGCACGGAATTGGCGCTTTTTCTGACGGCGATCGCGATAAGCGTATTGACCGGCCTTGATGACCGCCTGCTTAGCGACACGATAAACTTTTCTACGGGCACCGTAATAACCCTTAGCTTCATCAAGCACCTTTTTATGGCGGGCGTGTGCTTGTACACCACGTTTTACTCGGGACATAGTTCAGATCCGGTTCGTTAGGTTAGGCGTAAGGCATCATACGACGGGCGATTGCCACATCGGACTTTGCGATGGTGTTGGGTGCACGCAACTGGCGTTTCCGCTTGGTGCTCTTCTTGGTCAGAATATGACGGCGATGAGAGCAGTTACGCTTGAATGAACCGGACGAGGTGCGTTTGAACCGTTTGGCCGCACCACGATTAGTCTTAATCTTGGGCATCGTTTTAACTCCGCGATTTGTACGCCTTAAGGCGTAAAAAAAGTTACTTTTTCTTGGGACCGAGCACCATCACCATCTGGCGGCCTTCCATTGCGGGTTTCTGTTCCATCTGACCATATTCAGCCAGATCCTTTTCCACCCGTTCAAGAAGCTCCAAACCCAATTTACGGTGAGCGTGCTCACGACCGCGGAACCGCATGGTTACCTTGGTCTTATCCCCGTCTTCAAGGAAACGTATCAGGTTGCGCAGTTTTACCTGATAATCCCCTTCGCCAGTCCCTGGCCGGAATTTGATCTCTTTGATATGAACCTGCTTCTGCTTTTTCTTGGCAGCCTGTTTCGTCTTCTTCAATTCGAAGAGAAACTTGCCATAATCCATCACGCGACAAACCGGGGGCTCCCCGTTCGGCACGATCTCCACCAAATCCAGCCCTGCATCCTGAGCAGCCCTAAGGGCATCTTCAATCGATACAACACCTACTTGTTCACCATCAGCGCCAATGAGTCTTACTTTAGCTACAGCAATGTCATCATTAAGACGGTGCTTTTTCACAGCAGCGATAGTCGGTTCCTCCAAAAAGTCCAAACCCTAAAAGTAGAAAAAGCACCGGAAAACCAGTGCTTTTTACACTCAATTTACTCGTTGAGACACTTCTGCGTTGGCCCGTTCCATGAACTCACTCAGAGGCATGGATCCAAGATCCTCCCCGGTGCGAGTACGCACAGCGACGGTCCCTTCCTCCATCTCCCGATCACCGATGACCAGCAGATAAGGCACGCGCATCAACGTATGCTCGCGGATTTTAAAGCCAATCTTCTCATTTCTCAAGTCCGATTCTACCCGAAAACCGTTATCCCGCAGTGATTTGTGGCATTGATTCAGATATTCGGACTGTCGATCGGTGATATTCAGCAGTACTGCCTGTACCGGAGCCAGCCAGATCGGCAGTGCGCCGGCATAGTGTTCAATGAGGATTCCGATGAAGCGTTCCAGCGATCCAAGGATCGCCCGATGCAACATCACAGGGACCTTTTTACTATTATCTTCAGCAATATAGCTCGCCCCAAGACGATCAGGCATGGAGAAATCGAGCTGTATGGTACCCAGCTGCCAGACCCGGCCGAGACAGTCCCGCAGGGAGAATTCGATCTTCGGTCCGTAGAAGGCACCCTCCCCCGGCTGCAGCTCCCAATCGAGTCCCTGATGATTGAGGGCATCTTCCAGGGCTTTTTCCGCTTTATCCCAGACTTCGTCCGAACCAACCCGTTTTTCCGGTCGGGTGGAGAGTTTGACCAGCACTTCGTCGAAGCCGAAATCCTTGTAGACCTCGAGCAGCAATGTATTGAACGCCTCTACCTCGGAGAGAATCTGATCTTCGGTACAGAATATATGGGCATCGTCCTGTACGAAGTTTCTCACCCGCATCAAACCATGCAGGGTGCCGGATGGCTCATTGCGATGGCAGGAACCGAATTCCGCCAGGCGCAGGGGCAGATCCCGGTAGCTCTTCAGCCCATGGTTGTAGATCTGAATATGCGCCGGGCAGTTCATCGGCTTGATCGCATAGACCCGGTCATCGGTCTCGGTGACAAAAATGTCGTCACGGAATTTTTCCCAATGCCCCGATTTTTCCCACAGGCTGCGATCGATCACCTGAGGTGTATGGACCTCCTGGTAACCGTGGTCTTTCAGCTTGTCCCGAATATATTGCTGAACCGTAAGATAGATGCGCCAGCCCTTGTCGTGCCAGAAGGCCATACCAGGAGACTCTTCCTGGGTATGGAACAGATCCTGGGTCTTGCCGATCTTACGGTGATCCCGTTTTTCAGCCTCCTCCAGTCGGTGCAGATAGGCCTTCAGCTCCTTCTTGTCCCGCCAGGCTGTACCGTAGATACGCTGCAGCATCTCGTTGTTGGAGTCGCCACGCCAGTAGGCGCCGGCCACTTTCATCAATTTGAAGCCTTTACCCAGCATGTTTGTGCTCGGCAGGTGGGGACCTCGACAGACATCGAACCACTCACCCTGGCGATAGACAGACACCTCTTCACCCTCGGGGATGAATTCTTTGATGATCTCAACCTTGTAGGTCTCACCGATCGAGTCGAAGGTCTTGATCGCCTCTTCCCGATCCCAGACTTCCCGGGTAATCGGCAGATTGCGTTTGACGATCTCCTGCATCCGCTGTTCGATCTTTTTCAGATCGTCCGGGGTAAACGCCTCGTCCCGGGCGAAGTCGTAGTAGAAACCGTCTTCAATGGCAGGACCGATGGTCACCTGGGTACCGGGATAGAGCTCCTGTACCGCTTGCGCCATAACGTGGGCGGCATCGTGGCGCAACAGTGGCAGGGCCTCCTCGTCACGACTGGTGACGATGGCGAGTTCGCAGTCCGCCTCGATCAGAAAGGAGGTATCGACCAGTTCACCGTTAACCCGACCGGCCATCGCCGCTTTGGCCAGTCCAGGACCGATATCGGCAGCCACATCATGGACCGTCACCGGATCGTCAAAATTACGTTGGGAACCATCGGGAAGAGAGATTACAGGCATTCGTGTGCATCCTCATCAGTGGTGGCCCATACGAGAGGCCACTTGAAACAAAAAAAGCCGGCGCATCAGGGCCGGCCCGCTCGGTAAGAGTTTTCCTTCTTACTGTTGGTTAATGTTGTTATAAAATCAACAAGTTAATCAACCAACTCAATATCGGTGGAAGTCTAATACAGCGCCACTTCCAAGTCAAAAGGATCTGATGATTCTGTGAGCAGGAATCTAATAAAGTTTCTAGCCCAGCATGCACACTTCCGGTGCACTAATATATTCGTCTAAAAGTTTCTCTATGTTTGCAAAGCGGGGCTGGTCAGAGTTGTTTATGCCACTGAATATCCACCCGCCTGTGATGAGTCATACAATCACGGAGATAGAGGTTTATTAAACTCTGATAGGGCACACCGGACTCTTCAGCCACCCCTTTAAAATAGGCTATGACATCTTCACTTAGCCTCATCGTGACAGGCTTTTTCAGCTTGGAAGCATAAAGATTTTTACGAGATTTCATATTAGAAAGATCGTACTCTTTTTTCATGATGAGTTACCTGCGTAATAGTTACGCTCTCTACTTGTTGCCTTTCTTGCTGAAATTATCCGAATTGTTCTGCCTGCATCTTTTTGCAATGGCAAACAATCAAGATTCTGGATTCACTGCTAAGACCAAGCATAAGAACGCGGTCTTCTTCCAGCTCTGAATTCTCAGAGTCATAGAATTGAATAGCAAACTCGTCATAAAACACAATTTTAGCTTCTTCAAACGAGACTCCGTGTTTTTGCAGATTTGCTACAGCTTTAGTTGAGTTCCATTCAAACTGAATCATATGTACATTGCATGTACACACTCTCTGGATTTCAAGTAAACACACAGATGGCCCTAATGTGTCGGCAAAAACAACCAATGCCATCAACTTCAATTGAATCTCAGGAGTGTGGGGAGAGTACCCTTCTACTGAATATCAAACCTGCCACCAGAGAAGTCATGGCCAGCGTGTAGACAATCATCGCCCCGGCCGGCATATCGAGGAGTGCTGCAACGATCAAGCCTGAGCCATAACCGAATGCGGCAATCAGATAGCCGATCCCATCCGCCCAACGGCCTGACTTCCTGAGTGCAAGCGCTGGCATGATCAGTGTTGCAAAGACCAGGTAGACACCGATCAGCTGTACCGAAGCGGTGATGGCGATGGCAAACAGCAGGTAGAAGAGCAGCGACGATGAGCGCTGGCGCAATCCGTACCAGAGCAAAAGCACCACCGCATAGAGCAATGCCACAGGAAGCAGTTGATGGTAGTCGACCCAGAGGATCTGACCCACCAGCATCTCTTTCAGATGATCACCACCGTGCGGGTTGGCCGCCAGCAACAAAATACTACCGCTCGAAGTGAGGACAAACAGGGTTCCGATCAGCGCCTCCTGGATCTCCGCCCAACGCTGCTCTGTCATATGCAGCAGCAGTGAGGCGCTGACCGCCGCCGTGACCGCGATCAGCTGAACCTGCCAGCCACCCGGCTCCCAGCCGAAACTGTAAGCGGCAATCAGACCCATGGCGGCGGTCTGGGCGACTGCCAGATCGAGAAAGATGATCCCCCGCTGCAATACCTGCCGACCTAACGGCACATGGGTCGAAGCCACCAGCAGACCGGCCAGGAAGGCAGGCAGCAGCAGTTCCGGATCCAACAACTGCCAGTTCATTGCACCAGCTTCAGCAGACGCTTGAGAGTGACGTCATAGAGGGAAAACAGATCGGTCACTTCCGCTGCACCACCTACCGTATAGGGCAGCTCCACCACCTCGATGCCACTCAGTTGAGAGAAGCGTTTGGCCGCTTTCGGACTCTGATAGTGGGTATGAAGGATGGCGGCAGCAGGATTCTGTTCCATTTCCTGCTTCAAACTGGTCAGGTGGCTGGCACTGGCCGGCAGTCCCGGTTTCGGCTCCAGTGCACCCGCATTCACCATCTGCAGCCAATCGAACAGGTAGCTCCAATCCATATGATGGACCACCACTCTGAGACCTTTCAGGGGTGCAGCGACCTGCTCCCATGTTTCGATCGAGTTCTGCCAGCGCTGTTTGAAGTCATTCCGCCGCTGCTCATACAAGCCACCATTCTGTGGATCCAGCTCGATCATCCGCTCACTCAACGCCATGGCGATGGCCAACAGCCTGTGGGGGTCGAGATGCACATGGGGATTTCCCGAAGCGTGCAGATCCCCCAGGGAACGATCCAGGACTTCAGGCACATCCAGGCGATCCACCAACATGGCCGCCTCGAAATAGCCCTTCTGCCCGGACAAGACCTGTCGGTTACCCGCTTTCCGTTGCAGCATCGGCAACCAGCCGACCTCCAGTTCCGCACCACTGCAGATCAGCAGGTCCGCCCGGCGCAGCTTGGCAATCAGGCTGGGGCGCGCTTCAATGTGATGGGGATCCTGTCGGGCGGTCGTGGCCGATGTGACTGTAACCCTATCCCCACCCAGAGCCTCAGCCAGTGAGGCCCATTCGGGCTCACAGGCAAAGACATTCAGACCGGCGTTGGCCGATTGGGCGAGCATCATGCCGATCGCCGACAGCAACAGCACTATTCTGCTCAACATGGTCTGCTCCTAAAACTGATGGGCACCGTGGGAACCGAGGCTCACAATGTATTGGAGGGTGATGATGTTGTCCTTATCTTCATAGGACTCATCCCGGGCAAACTGCAGCCGCACCCGACTGTACTCACTGTGGGAGTAGTCACCCATCAGGGTAAAGCGCTGAGGTGTGTGGCCCTCGTTGTCCAGGCCCGCCTCGGCCAGCACCTCTTCATCGGAGCCTTTGTTGTCCGAATCGAGCCAATCGTAGCGCAGACCGACCCGCCAGCGGGGCATGAACTGATAGACCGCCTGCAGATAACCACCCTTCTGCTCGCCGTCGTATGTAGTTGATTCCGGTGCATCCGACTCGTCGTCCATTACCACATCGCCATCCTCATTGCGGATGAAATATTCACCCTGGATCTTCAGGTGCCGCTCTGTGGCATTGCCGTGAGGGGACCATTTCCAGACGAAGTCGATACCGGTAACGTCACTGTCACCACTGTAGGTGGGGGTTTCATGACCACCCTCCTCATCCTCATGATGGTGATGGCCACCCGAGGTTCGGCCCTCGACTTCCGCCCGCCAATGGGAGATGCCCAACTGCCAGGCCTGGCTCTCACCCAGGTCACCCCCGACCTTGGCGAAGATGGTAGAAGCGCCGACACCGTCATTACTGGCACCAGCGGCGGGAAAGCGTTCCCCCCGGGTGATCTCGGCACCCACTTTGACAAACATCGGGGTTGGCGCAACCCAACTCAGATGCACACCATCATCGAGTAACTGGTCACCGAACAGCCCCCGATAGATCAACGGTGCATCGGTGAAATCCCAGGCGTGGGGATGTTGCTGGTTGAGGTAGCCCAGACCTGAGAAAAAGCGACCCGCTTTCGCGGTAATACCATGCCCCAAGCCCAAGGTCTCGATATAGGCCTCTTCCAGCTCGACCTCGGTCTCACCATCGTGTTCGGCGATTGCGGCCGTCATCTTGCCGTAGAAAAGATCATCCACATTGGCACTCAGAACCAGCTCGCTATGCCCCAGATGAAACCCCTCTTCGCCGCGACCGGCCTCACCACCCAGCATAAAACCGGGCAGCTCATAATCGGAATCGTTGTCGAATGAACCATAGCGGCCATCCAGAATAAGACTGATCTCCGGATTGAAGCTGCTGTCGCCAGCGGCCCCGGCGGCTGTCGATAAAATAGCCGCCATCACGGCAGCACCCTGTAACAGACGTGTACTCATAAAACCCTCAACAAAAAACTGGAATCATCACACTCCAATCCGCTTGACCCAGGGCGGATACCCCTGGTCAATCAGGACTGAAAACAGTTGGAATCTGTAACCAATCAACCAGTGTATGGAGGGGCTCTGATGAGCTGGGAGTTTACCCAGTGGTTGGTGCAAATTGAGGATGAGAAACAGACAACTGGAAGCGAACGCCAATCCGGCAGCGCCAGGGGAAAGCTTGGTGATGTGCTGAGCCCATGGCCATGGGCCGAGTAGCAGACCTCGCAAATCTCATCCTGATCGTGATCATGGTCATGATAAATATGATCTAGCCATATCCCTTGAGAGATCAGGAGATTGAGGATCAGGATTGTCAGCAAGGCTGTACGCATAGAACCGGCTACTTAAAAGCTCACTGGAAAGTCAAAAGATCCTGCTCATCAGGATTTTCGATCATGGCGCTGCATTATGTTACAATATAACATAACAATATAAAAATATTTATTGATTAATCAGGCACCATGACTCACAGAAGTTCCAAATCAATCGCTCTACTGCTCTTCATCACAACCCTACTGTTCAGCAGTTCCAATTTAGCCGGGCCCAAGGTTGTGGTCAGCATATTACCGGTACACTCCCTGGTTTCAGGCCTGATGAGTGGTATCGGCGAGCCCTATCTGCTGCTGAAAGGCAATCAGTCCCCGCACACCATGACACTGAAACCCTCGGATGTCCGGGCAATCAGCCAGGCCGACCTTTTGGTGTGGGTAGGTCAATCGCTGGAATCACCACTTACCAGTGTGATAGAGAATAATTCCGATGCAGAGAGCGTCATCAGTTTGCTGGCAATCCCCAATATGCACCTTCTGCCGATACGAGATGATCTGGACTGGTCAAGCCATGACCATTCGAAACACCATCATGAGGCTCATACGGATGAGGAGTTGGAGTGGGACAACCATATCTGGCTATCGCCGAAAAACGCCCGCACCACCGTTCGATACCTCGCTCAGGCGCTGATCAGACTCGATCCCGAGCATACAGCGGACTACCAAACCAACCTGCAAAAGCTGCTGCAGCGAATCGATCGAGAGGAGATGGCGTTCCATACCACGATATCGGCCGTTAAAGATCGTCCATTTATCGTTTTCCATGATGCCTACCATTATCTCGAGGATCATTTTGGTCTGAATGCCGTGGGATCCGTCAGTATCAGCCCGGAACGCCAGAGTGGCGCAAAACATATCGATGAACTGCAACAGAAAATCCGCAGGCTGGAAGCCAACTGTGTCTTCAGCGAACCCCAGTTTCAACCCAAACTTGTGGAAACCCTGACATCCGGTTCCAAGGCGAATACCGGCATTCTTGATCCTTTGGGAATGGCGCTCGACCCGGGTCCGGAAGCCTACTTTCAATTGCTGAACGGCTTGGCTGACAACCTTGCCTCCTGTCTCGGCGGTGCAATATGAAAACCAACAACCCAGCCTTTCCAAGTGCCGACCACGATCACAAACACTGTGTCTCCCTTGCGCTTAAAAATGCTGAAGCCTATTGTCTGCAACAGGGGCTGCGTCTGACCAAGCTGCGTCACCAGGTTCTGGAGTTGATCTGGGCCAACCATCAACCGGTGGGCGCCTACGAACTGCTGGAACAATTGACCCAAGAAGGCCGTAAGGCAGCTCCACCCACCGTCTATCGGGCTTTGGATTTCCTCATGGAGAACGGCCTGGTGCACCGCATCAGCTCGCGTAACGCCTATGTGGGCTGCAGCCATACCGGACATGATCACACCGCACAGTTCCTGATCTGTGAAACCTGTGGACAGGTAGCGGAACTGGATGATGCCCGGATCGGTTCCGTCATCACGAAAGATGCCGATCAACTGGGTTTCACCGTGGCCCAATGGACGCTTGAGATCAGCGGCATCTGCGACCAGTGCAAACGGGGCACAGCGGATGAATAGCCAGGGGGAGACGCTGATCGAGGCCAAAGCGGTCAGCATCTCTCATCAGGGAAGAGCGGTATTGCAGAATGTGAACATGGCAGTCCAACGTGGGGAGATCGTCACGCTGATCGGACCCAATGGCGCCGGCAAGACCACCTTGGTGCGGGTGATGCTGGGCCTGCTCAAAGCGGATAGTGGCGATGTCGTCCGATCGCCAGGGCTCTGCATCGGCTACATGCCGCAACATCTGACTCTATCTGAGAATATGCCGCTGACTGTCATGCGCTTCCTCACCATGGCGGGCAAAAACAGCAAACTCAGTATGCAGGATATTCTGCAGGAGTTGGATATTGAGCAGCTCGCCGATTACCCCATGCAGCGACTCTCCGGGGGTGAACATCAACGGGTCTTGCTGGCCCGCGCCCTGTTGCGGCAACCGGACCTGCTGGTGTTGGACGAACCGGTTCAGGGTGTGGATGTCACCGGACAGGCCGCTCTCTACAACCTGATCACCCGTATCCGCGATCGTTTCAATTGTGGTGTTTTGATGATCTCCCATGATCTTCACCTGGTGATGGCGAATACCGACCAGGTGCTTTGTCTCAACAACCATGTCTGCTGTTCCGGACATCCGGACAGCGTCAGTCAGCACCCCGCTTATCTGGAACTGTTCGGTACAGCCGTCCAGGCCGAGCTGGCGATCTATACCCATCATCATGACCACACTCATGACATTCATGGCAATGTGAAGTCCGATGACGAGGGGCATGGTCATGGATGATTTTCTGCTGCGTGCTCTGGTCGCCGGTCTGGGGGTTGCACTGGTAACCGGCCCGCTGGGTGTGTTCGTGGTGTGGCGAAGAATGGCTTATTTCGGTGACACACTGGCCCACTCCGCCCTGCTCGGTATCGCGCTTGGTATTCTGCTGGGAATCAACCTCAATCTTTCGGTGATCCTGTTGAGTATCCTGCTCGCCTTGCTACTGGTCGGCATGAACAGAAACCGTCATCTTTCACACGACACCCAGCTCGGTATTCTGGCCCACAGTGCGCTCTCTTTGGGCCTGGTGGTGATGGCCTTTCAAACCTCGGTGAGGGTCGATCTGATGGCCTATCTGTTTGGCGACATTCTGGCGGTCAACGCCACCGATCTGCTGTGGGTCTGGGGTGGTGGCTTTGTGGTTCTGACCATACTGATGCTGATCTGGAAACCTTTGCTCTCCATTACGGTTCATGAAGAACTGGCACAGGTGGAAGGTACGCCGGTGATGGCGGTACGACTGGCCTTCATGCTGCTCATCGCCCTGGTGATTGCGGTATCGATGAAAATCGTTGGTGTGCTTTTGGTGACATCGATGATGATCATCCCGGCGGCGGCGGCAAGAAGCCTCAGCCGCACACCGGAGCAGATGGCGCTGCTGGCGGCCGTGATGGGCGCCCTATCGGTAATCCTTGGGCTGGCCGGCTCCTGGCAATGGGACACCCCGGCGGGACCATCGGTGGTGGTTGCGGCTGCCCTGCTGTTCAGTATTGTCAGAATCGTGATACCGCCCAGGTAAGCCTGTGCCCTGAAGCGTTGTCATCGCCTGGAAATTTCAAGCCGCAAATCACCGCAAATACTCGCCAACAAAATCACTCATATTCGGTGCTTAAGACCTTCGTCATCCCAGCGGATGCCGAAAGTGGTTACCTGATGACTCCTTAGTCATATTTGCATTCATTAGCGGACTAAAAATAGTGATTTTTTTATTTGCGAATATTTGCGGTGATTCGCGGCTTAAATCTCTATTTCAAAACATCACTCGGCAGGCCAGTAGTCGGTTGCGATTCCGGACCCCAGATCGGCCTCGATGAGTCGGCGTCGTACTTCCAGCAGTCGCTCCAGTAGCGCCGGCTCGGCTTTTTCGTAAGCCTCCGCATCGGGTACCCGTTTGACCACCACACCCAACAGCTCGGTGATCGCATTGCCAATCGAGTTCTGACTGATGGTGACGATCAGTTTTCCCGCTTCGTTTCTGTAGATCAACTGTTTAAAGGCCGGCTGCCAGCGAACCGAGTTGGCATACTTGGCATCGACGATACAACGGTCCCTGACCCTTTTCGCCGTTGCCAAAAAGTCGTTGTTGAAAAGCAGCATGCTCTCGACCTGCTCCGGATAGTAGACATCCCTTGGCATCGGCGCATTACGGGTCGAAACCTGACTGAAGAAGGTTCGATAGAAATCGATGAAGCCTTCCAGGATGGCATCATACTCCTGCCAGAAACGGATGTTCTTCAGCGCAGCGCCACCACCGCGAATCTCCCAACAGGGTAGCCCCTGCGGATAGCCGGTCAGATTGATGCCCGACTCATCCGAGCTGATCGGTTTCAACACCTTCAGCTCCAGCGCACTGTCAAAAAACTCCCGGTAAACATCCCGCATATAGGCCTGGAACAGACTGTGCTGACCACCGTCCGAGAGATTGGGGTTTTTCGGATCGGCCATCTCCGCCTGTCTCAGCTGGGCCATAGGGAAGCTGATGAAATGGTTGTGCAGCATTCGGATACTCGGCACACCCGGCGAGGTCAGCGGCCAGGTCGCATCGAGACTGGCTTCACCGGCGAGCAACAGATGGTCCGCAGGATCGGGATAGGCCTCCAGCATATATTCGATGATGATCTGGTTCATCCGGTTCCAGACATGCCGTACATCCTCAGGCACCTGTGTACGCCGCACCGGCCGACCCAGGGGATTCAGAATTACCTGGGAGGTGTTGTAGATGATCGAGGTATCGAACTCGGTACTGTGCCCCAACGCCTTGCGATAGAGCAGCAGATTCTCCGGATTCATCAACAGGCCATTGTTATGCACCAGGTCGTTGAGGTTTTCAGTACTGTTGAAAAACTCATTCGGCTTCATACCCTCCGGAACCTCCAGCGGTATGGGGCGAAAAGGGGTGGTGATCTCCCGTGGGCCGTACTCCATGAATCTACCTCCTGATGATGAAGTGCCAACTGTTGAATGACACCCTAAACAGGCTCAGCGTTGAAATCAAAATGATCGCGCCTATAGGGGCATTATTTATGCGGATGTGGCGCGAGCCCCACTCGGCTATGATGAGGGGCATCTGTCAGGGGTGCATGCAAGGAGGAATCTGGAGTGATTATCATCGTGATGGGGGTTTCCGGTTCAGGTAAATCCACAGTCGGTCGGCTGCTTGCTGAGAAGACCGGCTGGCGGTTTATCGAAGGAGACCACTATCACCCGGCTGAAAACCGGGTAAAAATGGCAGCGGCGGAACCACTCAACGATCAGGACCGCCAACCCTGGCTGACCAGCCTGGCGAATCTCATCGACAGACATCTGCAGATGGATCGCTCCGCCGTACTCTCCTGCTCTGCGCTGAAACAGGTCTATCGGGATCAGTTGATGAGATCCCCTGAGGCGGTACGTTTTGTCTATCTTGAAGGATCCTATGAACTGATCCTGTCACGCCTCAAACAGCGACCAGATCACTTCATGAGAGTGGAGCTGCTGCAGAGCCAATTCGATGACCTGGAGACTCCATCAAACGCCCTCACCTTACCGATAGATCAACCAGCCGATACGATTGCCGATCAGATCATGAAGCACATGCAACTCACTCCCGGAAATGCGGAAACTGAGGTACTGCTCGAACAATTGATGTTCCCTGAAGCACCCCGCTGGCGGGACAACCAACTCTGGTTCACCGATCAGCACGCCCAACAGGTGGTCAGGGTCAATCTGCAGGGAGAGTCGCATGTCGTCGCCGAACTGGATGACCTGCCCGGTGGTCTGGGCTGGCTGCCGGACGGCCGTCTGCTGGTGGTCTCCATGACCAAGCGCCGGATTCTTGCCCTGTCGGATCACAAACTCACTCTCTATGCCGACTTGTATGAGCTTGCCTCCTTCCACTGCAACGACCTGCTGGTCGATCCCCTCGGGCGTTGCTATGCCGGCAACTTTGGTTACGACCTGCATGGTGGTGAGGCCCAGGCACCCGCTGAATTGATCCTGGTAACTCGTGATGCCAAGCCGCAACTGGCTGCGGAGCAGCTGATCTTTCCCAATGGGTGCGCTCTGAGTCAGGATGGCAAGACGCTGCTGGTGGCCGAGACCTTCGCCTCCCGCATCACCGCCTTTACGGTTTCCACTGATGGAAGCTTGACCCAGCGACGACTCTGGGCCGATCTGAACGGCGCCTACCCTGACGGAATTGCGCTGGACAGCCAACAGAATCTCTGGGTTGCTGCACCAAACCGATCGCGTCTGCTGCTGGTTAAAGAAGGCGGCGAGATCGTACGTGAAGTCATGCCGGTCGGCGATCCTTACGCCTGCATGGTGGGTGGCGCAGAGAACGATACCCTGTTCATCACCAGTTCAGAGACCGATAACCCTGAAGAAGCCAGACGACTGCGCAGCGGCCGGATAGAGACACTCAAGTTATACGTGCTGTAAGACTGGACGCAAAATGGACGTAAATCACCGCAAATAGTGCGTATATGTTTTGTTTCAAATCACTGCTCTCCCATTAACCTAAATTGATACTAATGGGTTAATTTCAGTTGGTCTCTTCAACCTATCGTAATTTGAGACATGAAAAGCGATAACCAACAAGAGATAAAGGTTAATGCACCCAATCACCAGCACACCAAACAGACGGAGAGAGTAGCTCCCCTCTCCCCTTGCGGGAGAGGGGCCGGGGGAGAGGGGGAGCATCCATCAGTACCCTCAAATGTATAAAAATCCGCATTACAAGGATTGATGTTTCCATACAGTATGATTGATGCCTAAGTAACACCAAATGCAAGATGCTCACCCTCTCCCCAACCCCTCTCCCATCAAGGGAGAGGGGCTTTTATGCATCTCCTTGGCTAATTTAGAGTTAGCGGAAAGCCGTGGTTTCAAATATAAATTCGCAATGCTTTGTGGTGATGAGCGTTCATTCGCAGATTAAACAAAAAACTATTTTGTTGCCCAATCAAGCTGCTGATAGGTTTCGGCTCCCACCGCGGCACAGAGATGATTCATTCCCTGAATCGCATTGGCAGACGTATCGCTGGTGTAGTACTCCAGATCCTTGTAGGTGATTCGCAGACCCAGGCGGTCTTTACCCGCCATGATTCCGAGCATCACCCGGGTACCGGGGTTTCGTTGTCTGAAATCGATGATCTCAACCTGGGCGGTCTCGGTCGATGAGATGGTGCGGCCACGGCTTTGGGCTTCAGCCCGGTAAGCCTGCCTGATCAGCGGAATGACCTTCGCATTCTGTGCACAGGCTCCGCAATTCCAGATGATGTTCAACTTTGGCAGACTGCTTCCATGGACACTCAAGCTGAGCAGAAACAGCATCAAAAATAGCGTCACTTGTCGGTTCAATTGATTCATAACCTCTCCCTGTTCTCCTGAATCATCACCAGGACCTGTTGATTGGATCAACCTCCCCTATCCCGACGATTATTGGATGACGAAAAGCCAATTAACTCAGAAACTGATTAAGCCTTGTATACGGGGTTACCCGAGCTAGGGTTTTCTTGTATTTGGAATTGTGGATTCATAGAAAGCTGTTCTGTGTGACCTCATCGCCACACCATTAACTTCAGTCTATCTTAATGCCCCTCTCCCTTTACGGGAGAGGGGTTGGGGAGAGGGTGTACGCGAAGCGTTTCACTATGTGATCGATAATGCCGCTTTTACCCTTCATCTTTTATCATATCGATTCTTGGAGAAATGATGCCGTTGATTCCCCCCTCTCCCCAGGCCCCTCTCCCGCAAGGGGAGAGGGGAGCTGTTTACCCCACCTGCTAATTTGTGAAAACTTGCGGTACTTAGCGTGCATTTGCGGTATCAATAAAACAGCTCCGAACTATCCACCAAGTAGTTTTTCGACTAGCCATGTATTCAGGGGCGGAGCGTTTGATATTGCCAAAATCTTGGGCAACCGGGGAGAGTTCAAACGTTTCCTGCGCCAGAACCCCGGCAGTTGCATCGACTGGTTGAGCGCCTGTACCCGGCTGTCCCCCTGATAGCATCTGGCCAGCTGTTGCTGACAGCTCTGGAATTCACTCAGTGGGAAGTCTTCAACCCGCCAGTAGTAATGGTAGTGATCCGTTGAAGTCTCTACCCGTATATGGGGTTGTACAGGAAACCGCTCGACATCGATCCCCTGGTCGTCATCGATAAAGATCGCCCGGACACGACAGATATCCTCGACATCGCGCCCAACCCCGTTGGTCTGATTGATGGTTGCGGTTATCACGGCACCTTCGCCGTTGAGCTGTACAAGTCTCTCCCAACAGTCGGAAAGCGAGCCGTGAAGCGCAGTTTCCAAAGGATCCTTTGAGCCGTTGCGTGTATAGGCTGAATCGGAAAAGGTGCGGAAGGAGAACTGCTGATGTTCCGCATCGAGTGCCTGCAGGAATGACTCAGCCTCCTGCCGGTCCGGTTTAAGCTCACGACCTGACTGCACGATCCAGGAGGCAAGATGAGCTACACAGGGGTCCCGCTGAAAACGTCTCTTCATGGGTTGAGGTTCAAATTTTACTCAAAGGCTCAATGATGGCTCGGTAAAGGCGTAGGCGCCATAACCCACAACCCGGCTCTTATCCCCGGCGGTGTCCCCGGAGTTGCGAAGATCGACGATTTCACCCTGCAGTCCGAGTTTTTTAGCAAGCAGCAACAGACCTTGTACCGGGATTCTGCCACAGGCATCCTCGTAGCGGATTGAGTCGGGATCGAGGCTGACGATCGATTCACTGGTCTGCTGATCGAGCCGCTGTGCGGTCTCATAGTCGTGAAAGTGGCTGAGATCTGAACTGATCACGATTAAAGTCTCCGGCCCACCCCAGAGTTTGCTGAGCACCTCGGAAACGGCCTCGCCCATGGCATCCCCGACCACCATCGGCACCAGGGTGAAGTCGGTCAGAAGCTGTTGCAGAAACGGCAGTTGAACCTCTAATGAGTGTTCGTTGGCGTGGGCCTGATCGAGATGAACCACCTGAGGCAGGTTTTCCAGCTCGGCAATCAGCTCTTTATCGAGTGGAATATCCCCTAAGGGGGTTCGAAAGGAGTCCGCACTGCTGACGGCCAAACCATGAAATGGCACCCGGTGAGAGGGACCAAGCAACACCACCCGCTTGATTCTGTCGGCCACTGGTTTGAGACGGGCGTAGACCCGGGCCGCCACAGCACCGGAATAGATATAACCGGCATGGGGCGCGATCAATGCTTTGGGTGCTTCACCTTCGGGCGCCACGGCATCCAGATAACCCTTTACCATTTCACTCAATCCGGCCGGGTCGCCAGGATAGAAAAGATCGGCGACTGCCGGTTGCCTGACTGTCATTGCGCACCTCTTTGAAGATTGACCACTTGACGACGACTCCCCCACATACCCGGTTCAGCTTCAAACAGTCCCGGCAGTTTCGTGCCGCATTGTTGGCAACACCCATCCGGGGTAAGCGCCCAGCTGCCCAATTCATACCAATCCCGCTGAATCAACCGGCTGCCGCATTGATGGCACCAGGTGCTCGACTCCTGCGGATCATGCACATTCCCCACATAGGCATACCTGACCCCGTTCTCCATGGCGATCCTTCTTGCCCGGCTCAGGGTGGTATGGGGTGTGGGCGAATGGTCGCGCATCTTCCAGTCGGGATGGAAGGCGGTAAAGTGCATCGGCACCTCCGGCCCGAGGTTTTCCACCACCCACTGGCTCATCGCATGCAGCTCCTGATCGGAGTCGTTCTCACCGGGGATCAGCAGCGTGGTGAGCTCGAACCAGACGGAGGTCTCCGCCTTCAGATAGAGCAGTGTGTCCAGCACCGGCTGCAGGTGGGCACCGGTCAGTTTGTGATAGAAGGTTTCATCGAACGATTTCAAGTCCACATTCGCCGCATCCATGGTGCGGTAGAACTCCTCCCGGGGCTCCTCGCAGACATAACCTGCGGTAACCGCCACCGATTTGATATCGATCTCGGCACAGGCCTGGGCCACATCGATGGCATACTCGTGAAAGATCACCGGATCATTGTAGGTATAGGCCACGCTGCGGCAGCCACTGTTGTGCGCGGCCTGGGCGATGGTTTCCGGTGAGGCGGCGTCAGCCAGGGTATGCTGCTGTCTCGATTTGCTGATGTCCCAATTCTGGCAGAATTTACAGGCCAGATTGCAGCCCGCGGTACCAAACGAGAAGATCGGCGTACCGGGCAGAAAGTGGTTGAGGGGTTTTTTCTCGATCGGATCGACACAGAAGCCACTGGAGCGGCCATAGGTATTCAATACCACCGCACCCTGGTAGTTCTCACGCACATAACAGAAGCCCTGCTTACCCTCCTTGATCTTGCAATAGCGGGGGCAAAGATCACACTGCACCCGGTCTTCAGTGAGTTTGTGCCAATATTTTGTAGGAAAATGGTCGTTCATCTGTGACGCCCAAATACCGCCTCCTCTAACTTTAAATGTAGCCTGTTCAGGACAAAGCGACAGCCGCACCGATGGCGGCCTGACCCAGAGCCAATCCCCCATCGTTGGAGGGCACCTGGCGGTGGCTGAGCAGTCTGAACCCCTGTCCGCTGAGGTTGGCGGAAACCAGTTCGAACAGGGTCTTGTTCTGAAAAACACCGCCGGACAAGGCGATGGTGTCGAGTTCCGCCTGCCGCGCCAGCTGCGCAGCCAGTTCGCTGATGCTGATCGCCAAACCGGCATGAAAACGCCAGGCGATCCGCTCCACGGCAACGCCTTTGTGCAGATCCTGCAGCAGTCCCAGCCAGAGTCCCTCAGCCTGCAGACATTGGACGCTATCAACCGCGACCGGGTTCAATCTGTAGCCCTCATCCTCCGGTTCACGACCAAGCCGTGCCAGGGTCTCCAGCTCGATGGCGGCCTGCCCTTCGTAGCTGATCTCTTCCCGGCAGAGGTTCAGCAGCCCCGCCACCCCATCGAACAAGCGGCCGCAGGAGCTGCTCATGGGCGAGTTGACGCCACCATCAACCATCCGAACGAGCACCTCGATAGGCTGTTGCTGCAGCCAGCTGACAGGTTCCAGATCTCCCCATTCACTGACGACTCTCTGCCAGCCCAGATAGTGGTTGAGCTGGCTGAAGGTGTTACGCCAGGGCTGTTTGATCGCCTGGACTCCACCGGGCAGCGGCACAGGATTCAAATGCCCCAGGCGTTGGAAACCCAGGTAGTCCGCCAACAGAAATTCACCACCCCAGATGGTGCCATCATCCCCGTAGCCGGAGCCGTCCAGGGCGATCCCGAGCACCTCACCCCCATCCAGGGGCCACTCATTTTCAGCCAGCACACTGGCGATATGCGCATGATGGTGCTGCACCAGCAGCAGCTCAAGCCCCTGCCCCTCTGCCAAGGCCCTGGCGTGCTGGGTCGAGCGATAGTTGGGATGACGGTCCGCCACCAGGTGGCTGGGACGGTGATCGTAGAGGCCGGCATAGAGCTCCAGATTTTTCAGGTAGTCCTGGTAGGAGATCAGGTTCTCCAGATCCCCGATATGCTGGGAGAGAATCCCCTGCCCCTGGCGCAGCAGGCAGAAGGTGTTCTTCAGCTCACCCCCCAGGGCCAGCAGCTCCGGTGCCTGCCCGAAACCCTCGGGCAGCGGTATGGGGGCCGGTGCATAACCCCGCGCCCTTCGCAACAGCCTGGCCTCTCCATCGACCAACCGCACCACCGAGTCATCCACCCGGTTGATGATCTCCCGGTCGTGCAGCAGGAACAGGTCGGCCAGGGGCTGCAGCCGTTCGGTGGCCTCCCGGTTATCGATGCACTGGGGCTCCTCGATCATGTTGCCGCTGGTCATCACCAGGGGCCGCTCCCAGTCGGCGAGCAGCAGATGGTGCAAGGGGCTGTAGGGCAGCATGAAACCCAGAGAGGCCTGGCCTGGCGCCAGATTCTCCGGCAGACCATTATCCTCCTGCTGTTCGAGCAACAGGATGGGCGCACTGCTTTCAGCCAGCAATCCGGCTTCTCTTTCGTTGAGGCTGCAGTAGCGACGAATCACCGCACAATCCCTGGCCATCAGCGCAAAGGGTTTGTGATGTCGCCGTTTGCGCTCCCGCAGAGTGGTCACCGCCTGCTCATTGGTTCCGTCACAGGCCAGATGAAAACCACCGATGCCTTTGATCGCCAGAATCGCCCCTTGGGCGAGACGCCGGCTCGCCTCCTGAATCGCATCCTCACCGGCCTCAGTCGATTCGATCACGTCACGCTGGGCATCGCACAGCCAGACCTTTGGCCCACACACGGGACAGGCATTGGGCTGGGCATGAAAGCGTCGGTCGGCCGGATCTTCATACTCATGGCGACAGGCCTCACAGAGAGGAAAGTGGCGCATGCTGGTGTTGGCCCGGTCGTAGGGGATACGCTCGACGATGGTCAGTCTGGGGCCACAGTGGGTGCAGTTGGTAAAGGGGTAGCGATAACGCCGGTTCTGTGGATCCTGGAAATCCTCGACACAGGCCTGACAGGTAGCGGCATCTGGCACCACGCCGGTCTGAATCTCACCCTGCTGACTGACTGAGATCTCAAACGAGGCCTGCTCCGGCAGATCACTGGTTGGTTGGCGCTTGAGATCATCGATCCGCGCCAGAGGTGGCGGATCATCCAACAGCAACTGGCAGAATCGATCGATCTGAGCCGCCTCACCACAGAGATGGATCTCCACCCCATGGGCATCGTTCCACACCGAGCCACGCAAGCCACACTCACGGGCCAGGTGCCAGACTTTGGGTCGAAAACCAACCCCCTGCACCAGTCCCTGAACCCGGATACGCTCAGCTGATTCAATTGCCATTGTTCTGTTTCATCTCTTTAAACCGCTCTGCAATGACGCTTTATCACACAGTTTGTCGTCACCCAGCAGTCCTTACAAAGTTCCCATGAATGACCTAGGGATTGTTTCTGTCCCACTAACTTTCAGCCTGCCCTGAGCAAATCTGAAAGCCCCTCTCCCTTGATGGGTGTATAGACCGGTGTCAAGGGTAACAGGTGTTCGGAGACATAGGTAACACGTTGAAGATTCATCGATATGGATTCCTTAAGTCGATTTCAGCGACCTTTATGTGGC
>NZ_JBSYOP010000007.1:0-72767 GCF_058244685.1 Candidatus Thiodiazotropha sp. AKAK2
GGATCAGAAAATACAACGAAGAGCGGCCGCATCAGTCACTCGGTAAATTAACACCTGTCGAATACCGAAAGAAATATGAGCAGGAGAACTCTAATTTAGGCTGGCACTAAAATAGGTGGGTTTACAATAGGATTGAAGCTGGCCTGAATCCTGTTGCTTGTTGGTCAGGATTTGTAGGGTAGGGCAAGCACATCTTCAACAAACCATCGATTTGAAGTGCGGTTCCCGCCTTATAACTAAATTCCCAGAATAGGCTTGAACTTCTATGAATCTGTCACTTCAGAGAGATGGATAAAGCTCAGAAGATGCGATTGAGGCCGTTCAATGCCGCAACACGATAGGCTTCAGCCATCGTTGGATAGTTGAAGGTGGTCTCTGCGAAATAGAGCAGGCTGTTGGCCTCGCCCTGTTGGGCCATGATGGCCTGGCCAATGTGGACGATCTCGGAGGCCTGCTCGCCGAAACAGTGGATACCGAGGATCTCCAGGGTCTCCCGGTGAAACAACAGTTTCAGCATGCCGACTTCATGGTCGGTTATCTGGGCACGGGCGATGGTTCTGAAGCTTGCCTGCCCCACTTCGTAGGGGACTTTGCTGGCGGTCAGCTCCCGTTCAGTGCGACCGATCGAGCTGATTTCAGGCAGCGTGTAGATGCCGGTGGGAAAGTCATCGATCAACTGCCAGTCCGCACTGCCGGTGGCGATCTGGGCACCGACAAAGCGTCCCTGGTCGTAACTGGCACTGGCCAGGGCAGGTGGGCCGACCACATCGCCGACCGCATAGATGTGGGGCAGTGAGGTGGCATAGGTTTTGTCGATCTCGATCTGACCCCGGTGATTGACCGCTACCCCGATCTCATCCAGTCCCATGTTTTCCGTATTACCGCTGCGCCCATTGGCCCACAGCAGGTAGTCTGTCTTGAATTTCTTGCCAGACTTGCAGTGAAGCACCACACCGTCATCGACGGCCTCCACCTGTTCATAAACCTCATCATGGCGGATTAGAGTACCCTGATTGCGCAGGTGATAACTGAGCGCATCGGTGATCTCATCATCAAGAAATGAGAGCAGGCGGTCCCGGGTGTTGACCAGGTTCACTTTGACATCAAGATTGCAAAAGATCGAGGCATACTCACAGCCGATAACGCCTGCACCATAGATGGTAATCGAGTCCGGTGTGGTATCGAGACGCAGTACTGAGTCACTATCGAGAATCCTGGGGTGGTTGAAGTCGATATCTGCTGGTTGGTATGGACGGGATCCTGTAGCGATCACAAAGTGTTCCGCCGTAATCTCTTCGCTGACGCCACTCGGCTGAACAATTTCGATCCGGTGCGTATCGATGAATCCGGCCCGGCCATGGATCACGTCAATCCGATTTCTGGCATAGTGGCGCAGACGACTGCGCACCTGCTGGTTGATCACCTTGCCCGCGGCCTTCAGCAGATCGGAATACTCAACCTGAACCTGGTCGTGGGTGTGTTGAAAGAGGGGGTTGCGCCGATAATCCCTTAACAGCTGAATATTGTGTCTGAGTGCTTTGGATGGAATGGTTCCCCAGTGGGTGCACCCCCCGCCTACCATATCGTGCGCTTCAATCACGGCAACCCGTTTACCGCTCTTGACCAGCTTCATGGCAGCCCCTTCACCACCGGGGCCACTACCAATTACAACCACATCAAAATGCTTTGCACTCATCGTTTCTCCGCTTCGCTACCGTGCTGACCGGCCACAGTCTAACACTTTTTCGCAGTGCAATATGGCTGATTACTGGATTTTAACTCTCCGTCTCTGCCTGCAGTCTCAGCTTGGGGTATCAGCAACGTTTATGTCTGGTTGCTGGCAAAAGTCGATAAATCTGTCGAGATCCATCGGTTTGGCAATCATATCGCCTTGTACGATATTGCAGGCATAGCGCTTCAGCAGCTCAAAGGTCGACTGCTCTTCAACACCCTCTGCAACCACTTTCAGGCCGAGTTTTCTAGCCATATCGATGGTGCCTTCAACAATCACGGCATCGGTCTTTTCCCGGGTGATGTCCTTGACCAGTATCCGATCGATCTTGATCAGATCGATCGGCAGTTTTTTGATATAGGCGAGTGAGGATTGACCGCTGCCGAAATCATCGATTGCCAGGGTGAAATTCGCCTCGCGCAGTTGTTGCAGTTTACTGATTGTCTCTCCCCAGTCAGGCAGCAACGCGTTTTCTGTGATTTCAAGTAACAGATGTTTCGCTTCAATACCGTAACGGCGTATGGTGGCCTGGATATCCGTGACAAAACTATGATCGGCAAACTGCAGTGGACTGACATTGATTGAGATTTTAAATTGGTCCGTCAACAGGCCTGAATCGGCCAGTCTGTTGAGGTGTTGGCAGACCTGTTCCAGCACCTGTCTGCCCAGTTCGATGATCAGGCCGCTCTGCTCGGCATGCTCGATAAAGTTGTCAGGTGCCACCAGGCCATCCTGCGGGTGGTGCCAGCGGACCAGGGCTTCAGCGCCGATCACCTCTCCATCGATACTGATCAAAGGCTGATAATGGATAACCAGATCATCGTTTTTCAGGGCATTGCGTAGACCCTGCTCCAGGGTCATCAGCAGATGTGCCTGCTCCTGCATTTCGGGATTGTAGAGGCTCATTGTATTGCGGCCGATGGCTTTGGCCCGGTACATGGCGAAATCCGCCCGTTTCAGCAGGTCATCGGCGTTATCCCCATGCAGTGGAAACAGAGCAATCCCGATACTTACCGACATGTGGATCTCCCTGTCGCCAAGCATAAAAGGGCGTGCGAGGGTGACCTGAACCTTCTTGATCGTCAGTTTGGCCAGCCTGAGAGCTTCACTCTCCTGGTCTGCCAGTTCCGGCATCAGCAACACGAATTCATCTCCGCCAAGACGGGTGGCTGTAATCTCATCACTCAGACAGCCGTTCAATCGGAGTGCCAACTGCTTGAGCAGTTCATCGCCTTGCTGGTGACCCATGGAATCATTGAGGGTTTTGAAATTATCCAGATCCAGATAGATCAAAGCGCCGATATGGGAATGGTGGATCGAGCGTGCAATATCCTTGCTCAGGCGTTCGGTAAGCAGACGTCGATTGGGCAGATTGGTGAGCTCATCATGGTAGGCGAGGTGTTCGATGATCTTGCGGGAATGGCGTTGCCTGATGTTCATCGCCAGGGATTCGGATAAATTCCGATTGATACTGATCGCACCTGAAGCCATCACGATCACATAGATACAAAGCATGAAGCCCAGGCCGATATTGGCCGGTCCACCAAGCGTGAAGAGTCTGATGATCAATGGGATGATGACCAGTAACATGTAACCCAGAGAGGCGGGTAACAGGGCCGCTTGAGTTATCACCCCGCCTGCGGCCATACCGATCAGGCTGGCTATGATTATGGTCTGATGGAAAGACTGTTCTCCCAGTGGCACCAGTAGAAATGCAGCGGACCCCCAGATGGCGCCTGAAGCCAGCGTGCCGGCAACAGCCCGTTTTCGCCAGATCTTCAGGGAGCCCTCTGTGGATTTTCGGGCTTGATAGACACGGTAGGTGTAATATCGGTAGAGGCTTAAACCGAGCATACCGGAGAACCAGCCAACTAGAATCTGCCACTGAATCACAGACCACTGGGCAACCACGATTACGCTGGTGTTGATCATGATCGCACTCAGCGAGGCGGGCAATCCGGTAAAAGACAGCTCTACCTGGTTCTCCCTGAGACGGGCTGCAAAATCGGGTGGTTCGCTGAGTGACGGGTCGGTGTATTCGGTCATCTTTAGAGTTGCTTTGTTTTTATACTCAGTAACTGTTCGCTGAGTGTTGGCGATTTGTTTCCTACCGGGCAGATGAACCGCTCACTTCTGGTCTACCACCCCAATGGATTCTGTACCATAAAGATTTCCAGCTTGCTGAGTAGCTGGATGGTACCCAATCTGTGGCATGGTGAAACAGTGCCCTGATCCTGTATCAATTAATAATCCCTGTTCCGGACCTTGTCTGGCTCAAACAGCCGGTTCGTCCATTTTCAGCAGTAATCCAAGCTTCTTGATGCGATCGGTCTAGTGCCTGATAACAGGGCATATGGACCGAACTGCCAAGATAATGTCAGAAATTTCACGATGATGATAGGGTGGCTGGCCGATTTTAGCGCCAGATACGGAATATGGTTCGGTGTCTTGGCGAAAGCCTGGTTGTGTAGCCGGTCGGCAGGTCCACAGACTGATCTGGGAGATCTTTCATTGGGCTGGTGTAGCGGTCTGATCTGTCTCCTAAATCGAGCAGTCGATCGATGCGTTCTTCAGGCTCAGGGTGTGTGCGCAATAGAGAAGGCTCCGGCCTCCGATATCCCGGAATGAGCAGCTTTTGCCAGAACCTGCCATGGGGGTAGGCAATTTTGTTCAAGGCATTGGCCAATCCTGCCGGGTCACCTGTCAATTCAGCGGCCAACAGGTCGGCATTGAATTCCCTAATTCTGGAGAGACCGAGTTGCATCACGGCACTCAGAGAGGGGGAGACAATCAGCAGCAGTATGCCCCACAGGGAGAAGGGGGTGTAACCAAGGAACAGCAACGGGAATGTGATCAATAGTAAGATGATTCCCAAGCTGGACATCAGATGAGTCAGCCGGCTGATCAGATCGGCGATACTCATCAGTCGGATGTCATCGTTTGCAAGGTGGGCGGTTTCATGGGCCAGTACCGCAGCTAGCTCGCGCATTGAGAGCAGTTCCAAAATCCCATCAGTCAGCGCAATCGCTGTATCATTTGTACGACCCACGCTGAAAGCATTGGTGGTTTTACTGGGTATCCAGTAAAGGGCCGGGATCGATTTGAGTCTGGCACGACGGCTTAACTCTTCAATCATCATCCAGAGTTGTGGCGCCTGATCAGGACTGATCGGTTTGGCCTGATAGAGATGCAACAACCAACGTGGAGACATATCCGGCAGGACAAAGATGATCACAGTAGTGCCGATGAATACCCACAGCCATAACTCCTGCCCAAACAGCAGTTCCACACAGAGCGCCAACAACAGAGACATGCCGCCAAGCAACAGTAATGTCTGCAGGAAGTTTCTAAATTTATGCTGTGAGATTCGAGTAAAATTCATGATGGGTGATCAATTACCACAGGTTTGGTAGTTTGATAAGGCGTAAACCCTGTTGTTCCCACATTCGGCCAGACCTGTCTGACAGATATTTCTCCTCTCGCTATAGTGGCGCGAAAGTCGTGGTGATTCGTGTTTATATGCGGCAAATCACTGCTTGATCCACTAAATTTCGATCTCCTTATTGAACAACAATCGCCCGGCAACTTTGAGGGCTACGATTTTAGGACCTGCTAATACGAATCTAATGCGCCTTGCTGGATCTGTTTCTGTGCCCAGCAAAAAAGCGGTATGGATGATCATTGATCAAACTGAACCAGGCAGGGTCTGCAATACTATCCGGCCTCCAGACTCTCGATTGTCGCTCACCGCTGCCGGGGTAGACCGATTCGTCATCGCCAAAGGCAAGATCTTAATGGTTACCAGGATAGTGCTCGATCAGGTAACGGATAGAGTCAGCCTGATCGTGAGTGGACCTATTTGAATTGACGGGGTGACATAAGGTTACAGATATCCTCATGAGCCGTCATTGCTCCTTGGATGTCCGGTAACAGATTCCGATGTCTGCCATCTGTCATTTTAACGTAAATCAATGAGAACGCTGTGACGCTCGACTGTTTCGGCTGCGTGTTTTTGGTGCGAAGCGGTTGCCAGCGTGCACCATTCTGCTTCGTGTTCCAAGGATGAAGCGATCGGGGATTAGATGTTGTTTTGGTTAAAGTATTGAATATTGGTCAATTAATTTCATTGGCCTGGGTTTTGCAAAGTAGTTTGCGTCCGTGCCCTTGTTATCAGGACAATACAATTTAACCGAAATAGAAAGCTAGGGTTCCGATCCGGCTCAATACCAGACAAGGTGGTGAGCTGCGATGACTGGTCCAAGAGCGTTCGACCTCTCCCTCTCAGTGCAGGGTATGGGTTACACGGCGGGATAAAAGCCCGGGAGACTTGCTTGGTCTGACTGCCAAGGGTGCTCCGTGTAGACAGATGTAACTGAGAGGTTCTTCATGAAACGTTTTGCCGCATTAATTCTCGCACTTTCTCTTAGCTCTGTGGCTCAGGCCGCCGACAGTTTCAAAATATGCTGGTCGATCTATGTCGGTTGGATGCCCTGGGCCTATGGGGCAGAGCAGGGCATTGTCAATAAATGGGCTGATAAATACGGTATCGATATCGAAGTGGTGCAGATCAACGACTATATCGAATCGATCAATCAATACACAGCGGGTGAGTTCGACGCCTGTACCATGACCAACATGGATGCCCTGACCATTCCAGCTGCCGGTGGTGTGGACAGTACCGCACTGGTGGTGGGTGACTTCTCCAACGGTAACGACGGGGTGGTGCTGAAAGGCAAGGACAAGCTGGCCGATATCAAAGGGCAGCAGGTTAACCTGGTGGAGTTGAGTGTCTCGCACTATCTGCTGGCCCGTGGTCTGGAGAGTGTTGGTTTGAGTGAAAAGGATCTCACTGTGGTGAATACCTCCGATGCGGATATGGTTGCCGTCTACGGCACCGATGATGTCACTGCCGTTGCTACCTGGAATCCTCTGCTGAGTGAGATCACATCCATGCCAAAGAGCACCAAGGTGTTCGATTCCTCGATGATTCCGGGCGAAATTATCGATCTGCTGGTAATCAATACCGAAACACTCAAGGCCAACCCGAAACTGGGTAAGGCGCTGGTGGGTGCCTGGTATGAAATCATGTCTGTCATGAGTGGCTCCGATAAGGCTGGCGTCGATGCGAAAACCCATATGGCAACCGCATCCGGTACCGACCTGGCAGGCTATGAAGCACAACTGGCCAGTACCGAGATGTTCTATACTCCGGCGGCGGCTCTGGAGCTCACCAACAGTAAAGAACTGCTGGCCACCATGGAGCATGTCGCCAACTTCTCCTTCGATCATGGCCTGTTGGGTGACGGTGCGCCGGATGCGGGTTTTATCGGTATCGAGATGCCTGCCGGCACCTTCGGTGATAAAGGCAATATCAAGTTCCGCTTTGACCCCAGCTACATGACCATGGCTGCGGAAGGCAAGCTCTAACTGGATATTGTTAGATTTAGCAAACCATCAGTTGACTCGGGCAATGCAATTTTGATTCGACATCCCGGCAAAGGCCGGGATGTCGATGAGTGAATTAATCATTGCGGCCTGAAGCTGATCGATTGTTGCGGAGATTTCATCCTCCTTAATTACCATTGGATGCTCAATGCCATAGCTTTGCATGCAGGCTGGCCGGTGGAGTTTGTTTCGAGAAACCCTATGAAGAAATTCATCAATCAACACCCGGGCAGGGCATTCAAGCTGTTATTGGGTATCGCACCCTTTGTGCTTTTGATCCTGCTCTATGTGATGGGTTCGGATGCCCGTCTGGAAGTGAATCCGAATGACAAACTGTTACCCAGCATGAGTCAGATTGCCGATGGTCTGGAACGGATGGCCTTCGAGCCCAGCAAACGATCCGGCGAGTATCTGTTCTGGCAGGATACCGCCAGCAGTCTGACCCGTCTCGGTTTGGGAATCCTGATTGCGGCAATGCTTGGGTTGCTGATCGGTCTGGTGACCGGCGCACTGCCGATGATCGCTGCTTCCCTTTCGCCATTGCTGACTGTGGTCTCGCTGATACCACCGCTGGCGATTCTGCCGATTCTGTTCATTGTTTTCGGTCTCGGCGAACTCTCTAAAGTGGTTTTGATCGCCCTCGGCATCACACCCTTCATCGCCCGGGACATTCAACGACGCACTCAGGAGATTCCCTTCGAGCAGTTGGTAAAAGCCCAGTCACTGGGCGCCAATACCTCGCAGATCATGATTCGGGTGCTGCTGCCCCAGATCATGCCAAAACTGTTCGATGCGGTGCGCTTGTCGCTCGGTGCAGGCTGGCTGTTTCTGATCGCGGCGGAAGCGGTCGCTGCAACAGACGGTCTGGGGTATCGGATCTTCCTGGTAAGGCGTTACATGGCGATGGATGTGATTCTTCCCTATGTGGCCTGGATAACCATCCTCGCATTTCTCATTGATGTGACTCTGCGGAAGCTGACGAAAAAACTCTTTCCTTGGTATGTGCAGGGAGGTAAGTCATGAGTGAAACCGATCAAGATTCCACACCGATGATTCAGGTGAACCAGGTATGGAAGCAGTATGACGACAACATCGTATTGGAACGTCTCAACAAAACTGTCGATGAGGGAGAATTCGTCACCCTGGTTGGCGCCTCGGGTTGCGGTAAGAGTACCTTCTTGAACATGTTGCTGGGCACCGAACAGCCCTCCAAAGGCGAGATACTGCTCGACGGTAAACCGATCCCGAATGAAGCGGGATCGGATCGGGGTATTGTGTTTCAGCAATACTCGGTATTTCCCCATATGACCGTGTTGGAGAATGTGATGGCGACCTGTGGCTTTCAACGTCCAGGCATTACCGGTTATCTGTTCGGTTCGGGGCGAAGTGCAGCCCGTGAGGCGGCTGAGTCGATACTCGAACAGGTCGGTCTCAGTCAGGCGTTGAAGAAGTATCCCCATGAACTCTCCGGTGGTATGAGGCAGCGTCTGGCGCTTGCCCAGGCCCTGCTGGGTAAGCCTCGGATACTGTTGCTGGATGAGTCTTTCGGTGCCCTCGATCCAGGTATCCGATCGGATATGCACGACCTGGTGTTAAACCTCTGGAGTGAACACAAACTGACCGTCTTCATGGTCACCCATGACCTGAAAGAGGGTTTCTATCTGGGCACCCGGTTGTGGGTGTTCGACAAGCTGAGACATGATCCCCAGGCGCCACAAAGGTACGGTGCCGTGATTACCTATGATCTGCCGGTAGGGCATATGGATCAAACAACCTATCAACAGATCGACGACCACTTGAGACCGATACCGGCTCAAGCAGGTTAGTGGAGAGATCAATATGAGCGATATGATCAAGTCGATTGACTATACAACGGAACTACCTGGCGGGGCCCATTGGTCGCTACGTGTACGCCGAGGCAGCATCATGCGGCTGACCGATATAAAAGGCGCAGCCAATCTGGGAATGCTCTTCTACAATCCGGAGAATCTTCTGGAGCGATACAACGCACCGGACACCCTGAAATGCCAACATACCTTTAAGTTGACCAGAGGCAACTGTCTCTATTCGGATATGGGGAGAATCTTTGCTTCTATCGTGGAAGACAGCCTGGGTTGGCATGAGACAGTTGCCGGAAACTCCCATGCCTCACATGTTGAGAGCCTGTGGGGTACAAGGGATTATCAACACGACCGCAACGATTGGAAACAGAACGGCCATGATGCCTTTCTGGTGGAGCTGGCCAAGTATGGCCTCAGTGCGGCAGACCTTGCCGCCAACATCAACTGGTTCAGCAAAGTAATGGTCAACGATGAGGGTAATCTGCAACTGGCCGCTGATCACAGCCAGGCGGGTGATCAGGTGACTCTGCGCTTCGAGATGGACACACTTGTCATGATGCACACCTGTCCACACCCGATGAACCGTTCGACAGACTATCCGCAAAGCAGGGTGCAGATCGAACTGGGGGTTGCCGAAGCAGTGCAACCGGATGACTACTGCATGCACTTCAGGGCGGAAAATACCCGGGGATTTCAGAATAACGCCCTCTATCATATCGGCATTGGAGAGTAGATGATGATCAAAGAGTCAGAGCTGTTGGCGCAGCAGGCAAGCCGAAGAACCCGGGTTGATGCAGGTGACTATTTCATCGGCATCGTCAAAGCGGGTGAGACGATTCGCATCCTCGATCTGGAAGGTAACCAGGCGGCGGATACCCTGTTCTATTCAGCCGATAATCCGGCAGAGCGCTACAGTGCGATGGATACCATCAGGGAGCAGGGTAACGTCTATCTGACTGCCGGTTCGAAACTCCGCTCGAATGAGAATAACGTGATGCTGGAAGTGGTGGCCGATACCTGTGGCCGTCACGACACCCTTGGTGGTGCCTGTGCCACGGAAAGCAATACTGTGCGCTACGATCTGGAGAAGCGTTGCATGCACGCTTGTCGTGACAGCTGGATGCTGGCAGTGGCGGAACACCCCGAGTATGGCATCAGCAAACGAGATATCACTCATAACATCAATTTCTTTATGAATGTGCCGGTCACCGCAGTGGGGGGATTGACCTTTGAAGACGGTATTTCCGCTCCGGGAAAGTATGTGGAGCTCAGGGCCGAGATGGATGTGATTGTGTTGCTTTCAAATTGTCCTCAATTGAACAACCCCTGTAACGGTTACAACCCGACCCCGATCGAGTGTCTGATCTGGGGTAGTGCCTGAACAGATTGCCGCATTGATTAACGAAGGATCAGTGGACGACCACTGATGACGCTTTTTTTAACCGGGACGACCCGGTCAAGGTAAGCATGTTTTCCAAAGTAATGATCGCCAACCGTGGTGCCATCGCAACACGGATCATCCGCACCCTGCAAAGACTCCATATCCCATCCCTGGCCGTTTACGCAGAGAGTGATGCGGATAGTCTGCATGTTCGCCATGCAGACCAGGCTTACTCCCTCGGAGATGGGGTGGCCGCCGAAACCTATCTGGATATGGATAAGATCATTGCCATTGCCAAAGCGAATGGTGTCGATGCGATACACCCCGGTTACGGCTTTCTCAGTGAGAATGCCTATTTTGTCAGACGCTGCGAAGCAGAAGGTATCGTCTTCATCGGACCGACTCCGGAGCAGATGGAGCTGTTCGGTTTGAAACACAAAGCCAGGGAGCTGGCACAACAGGCGGATGTACCACTGACTCTGGGCACCGAACTGCTGCAGGATCTCCAGTCCGCGCTGGCATCAGCGGAGAGTATCGGCTATCCGGTGATGCTGAAGAGTACCGCCGGGGGTGGTGGCATCGGTATGCAGTTGTGTCACTCATCTGCAGAGGTGACTGGGGCCTTCGATTCGGTCAAGCGCCTTGGGGCCAACAATTTCGCCAATGACGGGGTATTCATAGAAAAGTTTATCGCCAGGGCCAGACATATCGAAGTTCAGGTTTTTGGTGATGGTGAAGGTGGCGCATTGGCGATCGGCGAACGGGACTGTTCCAGTCAGCGACGTAATCAGAAAGTCGTTGAGGAGTGTCCGGCGCCCAATCTCACCGATGAGATACGCCAACAACTCTATCGCACCGCCGAATCCCTGCTCTCCAGTGTCCACTATCGGAATGCAGGCACGGTTGAGTTTATCTATGATGCGGATACGGATGCGTTCTACTTTCTTGAGGTCAACACCCGTCTGCAGGTGGAACACGGGGTGACGGAGGAGGTCTACGGGGTCGATCTGGTGGCGTGGATGATCAGACAGGCTGCAGGCGATCGTGTCGATCTGCAGCGTGAGCGTTCCACCCTGTCACCACAAGGCCATGCGGTCCAGGTCAGACTCTATGCGGAAGATCCCTATCGGGGTTTTCAACCCTCACCTGGACTGTTGACCGAGGTAGTGTTTCCCGATGACAAGGATGTGAGGATAGACCACTGGATCGAGTCGGGTGTCGAAGTGCCCGCCTATTTTGACCCCATGCTGGCGAAGGTGATTGTCCATGCTGCTGAGCGGAAGGCAGCATTTGCAAAACTCCAGGCCACACTCGCGGCAATCCGACTCTATGGCAGTGAGACCAATCTGGACTACCTGTCGGTGTTGAGTCGGGATCCTTTGCTGCTGGCGGGCGAAGTGACGACCCGCTATCTCAATGATTTTGTCTATACCCCGAGCCGTATCGATGTGATGCAGGGAGGAACCCAGACCACCATTCAGGACTATCCCGCAAGAACGGGTTACTGGGATGTGGGTGTGCCTCCATCGGGTCCTTTCGACAACTACTCCTTTCAGCTGGCCAACCGGCTGCTGGGCAATCCAGCCGGGGCGGCCGGCATGGAGATCACCATCCAGGGGCCTAGCCTGAAGTTCAGCTGTGATAGCCGGATTGCACTCACCGGTGCGGAGATCGAAGCGCGCCTCGATGGTGAACCTTTGGCGATGTGGAGCGCGGTGGAGATTCATGCCGGGCAGACACTCACCCTGGGCAGAATCAAACAGCAGGGGGCGAGAAGTTATCTGGCGGTTAGCGGCGGCATTCACTGCCCGGACTATCTGGGTTCCAAATCGACCTTCACCCTGGGACAGTTCGGCGGCCACAACGGCCGGGCTCTGCGAGCTGGTGATGTGTTGAGGATCGCCTCATCCGACAACCTGACCGACCAGAAAACGATCGCTGAAAATGCCAGGCCACAGATAACCCATGAGTGGCAGTTGCGGGTGATCTATGGTCCCCACGGCGCCCCGGTTTTTTTTACTCAGCCGGATATCGACCGGTTCATTTCACACCAGTGGGAAGTCCACTACAACTCCAGCCGTACCGGAATCCGTCTGATCGGACCCAAGCCCGAGTGGGCGCGTAAGGATGGCGGGGAAGCGGGACTCCATCCCTCGAATATTCATGATAACGCCTATGCCTTCGGTACAGTGGATTTTACCGGTGACATGCCGGTGATACTCGGACCGGATGGTCCCTCACTGGGCGGTTTTGTCTGTCCGGCAACCGTGATCCAGGCCGATCTGTGGAAGCTGGGGCAACTGCGTGCCGGAGATAAAGTCAGCTTTGTGCCGGTGGATCTGGAAACGGCCGTCAGGCTGGAACAGGATCAGATCGAAGCTGTTGCCCAGTTGAGACCGCTGACCGATCAATACCAGCCCACTGAGATCACCACCCCTGTCGTGGGACAGCTTGGAAGCAGTGAATATGGTGTCGATGTGGTCTATCGTCTTGCCGGCGATCACTTCATGTTGGTGGAGTATGGCGAACAGGCACTGGATATTTCACTGCGATTTCGTGCCCATGCATTGATGCAGTGGTTACAGCAACATCCTCTCATTGGGCTGCAGGAAATGACCCCGGGGATTCGCTCACTACAGATTCACTACGATGCTCAACGACTCAGTCAGCGCAAACTGCTGCTCCATCTGAAGACTGCGGAGCACGCACTGGCGAGTCAGATCGATCAGCTCCATGTGCCCTCGAGGATTGTGCATATACCCCTCTCATGGGATGACGAAGCCTGTCATAAAGCAATTGAAAAGTATGATCAGTCGGTGCGCAAGAATGCACCCTGGTGCCCCAGTAACCTGGAGTTCATACGTCGCATCAATGGGCTTCAAAGCATCGATGATGTGAAACGGATTGTGTTTGAGGCCTCCTACCTGGTGATGGGATTGGGTGATGTCTATCTTGGTGCACCGGTCGCTACGCCGGTGGATCCCCGTCATCGGTTGGTGACCACCAAATACAATCCAGCCAGAACCTGGACCGCAGAAAATTCAGTGGGTATCGGCGGCTCCTATCTCTGTGTCTATGGCATGGAAGGGCCGGGAGGATATCAGTTCGTCGGACGCACTCTGCAGATGTGGAACCGTTACAAACAGACAACGGCCTTTGAAAAACCCTGGCTGTTGAGATTCTTTGATCAGATACGTTTTTATGAAGTCACTCAGGATGAGCTGGTCACCATTCGCAAAGACTTTCCCCAGGGTCGCTATCCGATAAAGATTGAGGAGAGTCGTTTCAGTCTGACTGAATACCAGGCGTTCATCCATTCACAGCAAGCTGAGATCGAAGCATTCCGTCAACACCGGCAGCAGGCCTTCGAAGCCGAGCTCGCCCAATGGCATGCGGATGGACAATTCAACTTTGAAGTGAACGAACAGACCGAAGAGCAGACAGATAGCAGTTGGCCGGAAGAGAGTCTGGTGATCGACAGTCCGATCAGCGGCAGTGTCTGGCAGACGGAGGTCAGTGTCGGCCAACAGGTGAAAGCGGGTGAGTGTCTGATGATTCTGGAGTCGATGAAAATGGAGATTCCGGTCTATGCCTCGGCCGACAGTACGGTTACCCATGTGTTGCTGGAAAATGGACAGCGAGTCGGAGCAGGGCAGGCCTTGGTCGTCCTGCAGGAGGGTTAGCTCATGACAACAGACTTTCCCTATGAGATGACCATCTCTGCACTACGCAGAGCCTATCTTAGCGGCAGTCTGACACCTGAGCAGGTGATGCAGACGATCCGTAAGCGTGCCTCGGAGTATGAGGATTACAACATCTGGATCCATCTGCTCAGTGAAGCAGAGCAGGCACACTATCTCGATCGATTGCAACAGCTCGATCTGGCGCGCTTCCCCTTATGGGGCATTCCCTTTGCCATCAAAGATAATATCGATCTCAATGAGATCCCGACCACAGCGGCCTGTATCGAGTTTGCCTATACCCCGACGGCATCCGCGACCGTGGTTGAGCGATTGATTGCCGCCGGTGCCATCCCGGTGGGTAAAGCCAATCTGGATCAGTTTGCCACCGGCCTGAACGGTACCCGGTCCCCCTGGGGTGCCTGCAGTAATGCTTTCAAGCCGGACTATATCAGCGGTGGATCCAGTTCCGGTTCCGCTGTGTCGGTTGCTCTTGGATTGGCCTGCTTCAGTCTGGGTACCGATACCGCCGGATCGGGCCGGGTGCCAGCCTGTTTCAACAACCTGGTCGGATTGAAACCAAGCCGGGGTCTGTTATCCACCAAAGGCCTGGTGCCAGCCTGCCGAAGTCTGGATTGCATCACCGTCTTCGCCTGCGACACCGACGATGCCAATCTGGTGCTGTCGGTGGCTGAAGCCTATGATGCGGATGACGAATACAGCCGCAACAATCCGTTTCAGAATCAGCAGCGGCACTATGGTGAGCGGCAAGGACCGCTGAAGATCGGTGTCATCCCCGGGAAGCAGTTGAACTTCTTCGGTGATCAGGCCTATCAACAAGCTTACCGTGATACCCTCAAGCAACTTGAAACAGACGGGATCGAATTTGTCGAGATTGAGTATCAACCCTTTGCCGAAGCAGCCAGACTACTCTATGAAGGGCCCTGGGTGGCAGAGCGTTATCTGGCAACCCAGCCTTTGATCGATGACAACCCGGAAGCACTGTTTCCGGTCGTGCGGGAGATTATCGAACCCGGTAAGGCATTACAGGCCAGCAGCCTGTTCGAAGCTCAATACAGATTGAGCGGGTTGAAGGCAATCTGTGATCGACAACTGGCAGCGGTCGACTGTCTGCTGACACCCACCGCAGGCACCTGTTTTACCATCGAGCAGATGTTGCAAGAGCCTATTCTGCGTAACAGTCAGTTGGGTTACTACACCAACTTTATGAATCTGCTGGATCTGGCTTCAGTGGCCGTGCCGACGCAGATGACCGCTTCCGGTCTGCCTTTCGGCATTACCCTGGTCGGCGATGCCTTTACAGACCGGGCCCTGCTCTCCATTGCGAAACGGATTCACCGACAGTTTGAGTTGAAAATCGGTGCCTCCCAGTATGAACTTCAATCAACTGCTCAACCATCAGTGGGTGACTACAATAAGATCGACGTTGTGGTGTGTGGCGCCCATCTGCAGGGCCTGCCGCTTAACTGGCAGTTAACGGAACGTGGCGCCACACTTAAAGCTAAAACCGAAACAGCCCCGATCTACAGAATGTATGCCTTGCCAGGTGGACCACCCGCAAGACCCGGATTGATACTGGATGAAGCAGCGGGTGAGGCGATCGAAGTCGAAGTCTGGTCGATGCCACAGAGTCAGTTCGGTAGTTTCGTTGCAGCCATTCCATCGCCACTCGGTATTGGTAAGTTGCAACTTGCCGATGGTACCGAGGCGAGCGGTTTCATCTGTGAACCTTATGCGATTTCCAACGCAGAAGAGATTACCGGTTATGGTGGTTGGAAGACTTATCTGAACAGGTAGTCCTGTTCGATTGGGTGAAGCAAGTTATCCAGTTACCCCTCAACCACCGCCTCCCGCAACAGATCGGCAAACGCCTGAGCTGCCGGTGAGAGGGTGCTGCCGCGACGGGCAATCACCGCCAGCTCTCTCTCGACCTTGAAATCCTTGACCTCGATCTCCGCCACATCCTCCAGGCTGTCCACTCCGAGCTGACTGACGAAGGCCAGATTGCCCGTGGTGGCCACCATCCTAAGGATGGCGGGGATCGAACGAAGCTCCATCACCACATTCATTTCTACACCCGCATCCCGCAGTGTGGCATCGATGATCTGGCGAACCGCAGTATCCGCTTCAAAGCCGACAAAGGAGATGCCATCCAATGCGCTGGCACTGATGCGGCGTTTTTTCGCCAGAGGGTGCTGTTTCGGCCCGACCAGCACGATCCGGTCGGTGAGCAGAGGCCAGACTTTGAGATCCCGGTTTTTTACCGGCATGGTCACCAATCCCAGTTCCAGGCGGCCATTGATCACGTCCTCGGCCACCTCATTACTACCGGCCTCTTTCAACTGAAACTTCACGGCCGGATGGCTGCCCTGAAAGGAGGCGATTGCTTTCGGCAGAAGAAATGAGACTGCGGTGGCACCACCGCCGATTCTCACCGTGCCTCCTTCGAGACCCTGGTGTGCTCTGACCTGGTCCCTAAGGTGGTCGTATCGGGCAATCAGGATGCGGGCCTCGCTCTCCACCAGGCGACCGATTTCAGTCAACTGCACCCCCTTGCGACCGCGGGAGAACAGCTCAGCACCAAAATAATCCTCCAGTTGCTGCAAGCGGCGGGAGAGGGCAGGTTGCGTGAGACCGATCCGATCCGCCGCTTCGGTGATCGAGCCGGTATCGGCAATCGCTACCAGAGAGCGCATCAACAACAGATCCATGGCGGTTATCTCCAGTCGGGATAATGATCGGATGAGAAAGCTTGCATGGGTTCACTCCTATGGGAGAGGGCAGGGATTTCGAGCCACAAAAACCTAGGATGAAGAGGGCCTGGCGGAATTATAGCATGCAAAATATTTATACAATACATGCGAACAATCAATTATACGTATGATAAACGGTCTGATATCGTGCCCCCATTATCCGGTTGGTTAACCGGAACGATCACCATCGGACAACCGGCATGACTGGCCGTTGGTCCCCTGAACCGAGGAGAGAGATTATGCTCGAAGCCTATCGTCAACATGTTGCAGAACGTGCCGAACAAGGTATCCCCCCACTGCCCCTGAATGCGCAGCAGGTCGCCGATCTGGTTGAGCTGTTGAAGAGCCCGCCAGCGGGAGAGGAGGAGACCCTGCTCGATCTTCTGACCAACCGGGTGCCACCTGGTGTTGACGATGCGGCTTACGTCAAAGCGGGGTTTCTGGCCGCCGTGGCCAAGGGTGAGGCGGCGAGTCCTCTGGTGGACAAGGCCAAGGCAGTGGAGCTGCTGGGCACCATGCTGGGTGGCTACAACATCCAGCCACTGATCGAACTGATGGATGACGCCGAGCTGGGAGAGCTGGCTGCCGAGCAGCTAAAATTCACCCTGCTGATGTTCGATGCCTTCCACGATGTGAAGGAGAAGGCGGATGCAGGAAATGCCAACGCCAAGGCAGTGATGAACTCATGGGCCGAGGCCGAGTGGTTCAAGCGCAAGTCCGATGTGCCGGAAGAGATCAAGCTCAGGGTATTCAAGGTGACCGGTGAGACCAACACCGACGACCTGTCACCGGCCCAGGATGCCTGGTCCCGTCCCGATATTCCCCTGCATGCCCTGGCGATGCTGAAGAATGAGCGTGAAGGCATCAAGCCGGATGAGCAGGGTAAGATCGGCCCGATCACCGAACTCAATTCACTCAAGGAGAAGGGGCTACCCCTGGTCTATGTGGGCGACGTTGTGGGTACCGGCTCCTCGCGTAAGTCAGCCACCAATTCCGTGCTTTGGCACATGGGTGACGACATCCCCTTTGTTCCCAACAAACGCCAGGGTGGTGTGGTACTGGGTGGCAAGATCGCACCGATCTTCTTCAATACCGTAGAGGATTCCGGCGCTCTGCCAATCGAGTGCCCGGTGGAGAAGCTCGCCATGGGTGACGTGATCGTGGTCAAGCCCTATGAGGGTAAGATCGAAACGGAATCCGGTGAACTGCTTTCCGAGTTCAGCCTGAAGACCGAGGTGCTGCTCGACGAGGCGAAGGCGGGCGGTCGTATTCCCCTGATCATCGGCCGCTCGCTCACCGAACGGGCACGTGAAGCGCTCGGCCTGGGTGCCACGGATCTGTTTCGTCGTCCGGTCGATCCGCAGGATTCCGGCAAGGGCTTTACCCTGGCGCAGAAGATGGTGGGCAAAGCCTGTGGGGTAGAGGGTATCCGTCCCGGCACCTACTGTGAGCCACGCATGAGTACGGTCGGTTCCCAGGACACCACCGGCCCGATGACCCGTGACGAGTTGAAAGAGTTGGCCTGTCTTGGTTTCAGTGCAGATCTGGTGATGCAGTCCTTCTGTCATACCGCGGCTTATCCCAAGCCGGTGGACATCAACACCCAGCACACCCTGCCCGATTTCATTCAGAATCGCGGCGGTGTCTCCCTGCGTCCCGGTGACGGCATCATCCACTCCTGGCTCAACCGTATGCTGCTGCCCGATCAGGTGGGTACCGGCGGTGACTCCCACACCCGTTTCCCGCTGGGCATCTCTTTCCCGGCCGGTTCCGGTCTGGTCGCCTTCGGCGCGGCCCTGGGGGTAATCCCGCTGGATATGCCCGAGTCGGTACTGGTGAAATTCAGCGGTGAGATGCAGCCCGGCATCACCCTGCGTGATCTGGTCAACGCCATTCCCTACGCCGCTCTGCAGCGGGGTCTGCTGACCGTGGAGAAGAAGGGCAAAAAGAACATCTATAACGGTCGCATCCTGGAGATCCAGGGGCTGCCCGATCTGACTGTTGAGCAGGCCTTCGAACTCTCTGACGCCTCGGCCGAGCGCTCCGCCGGTGGCTGCTCCATCGAGCTCTCCGAAGAGTCGGTGGCGGAATACCTGCGCTCCAACATCACCATGCTGCGCTGGATGATCGACAACGGCTACGAGGATGCCCGCACCCTGGAGCGTCGCGCCCGGGCGATGGAAGCGTGGCTGGAGAATCCAAGCCTGATGCGTGCCGATGCGGATGCGGAGTATGCCGAAGTCATCGAGATCAACATGTCCGAGATCAAAGAGCCTCTGCTGGCATGCCCCAACGATCCGGATGATGTGAAACCTCTGTCGGAGATCGCCGGCACCAAGATCGACGAAGTCTTCATCGGCTCCTGTATGACCAACATCGGTCACTTCCGTGCCACCGCCAAGATGCTGGAGGCCTCCGGCGAGTCTATCCCGACCCGCCTCTGGCTGGCGCCGCCCACCAAGATGGATGAGCAGCAGCTGATGGAGGAGGGTGTCTATAACGTCTACGCCAGTGCCGGTGCCCGCACCGAGATGCCCGGCTGTTCACTCTGTATGGGTAACCAGGCGCGTATTGCGGCGGGTTCAACAGCGGTCTCCACTTCCACACGTAACTTCCCCAACCGCTTGGGGCAGGGCTCCGATGTCTTCCTCTCATCAGCCGAGCTGGCCGCAGTGGCCGCCGTCATGGGTAAGCTACCGACCGTGGAAGAGTACATGGCCTACGCTACCAAGATCGACTCCATGGCACCGGAGATCTACAAGTATCTCAACTTCGACAAGATGGATGAGTATGTGGCATCGGCGAAGCGGGGGCAGGAGATTGCGGTTAAGCTGATCGCTTGATGATCTAGACAGACCGGAGGGATTTGCCTCCGGTCTGTATGAGGCTTGTTGGGTGTCGATAAGTACCTGACATCCATGTAGTCGAGAATAGCATATAGCTACATTGAGAACATTGTGAGAATATTGAAAGCTCCATGGAATGGAGTATGCTATGTCTCAAGCAGCGATCACGGACCGATCGCCACTCAGCCCACCTTATAAACGTCACCGGCCGGAACAGACGCTGCTCTATCAAATCATCGAGCAGTATTACCCGGAATTTAGGGATGTGATGGCCATGCAGGGCAAGCCCTTGCCCTTGCATGTGGCACAGGAATTTGCGGATTACCTCAAATGTGGCCGCCTGGAACACGGCTTCCTGCGGGTGCAATGCAGCGAATGTCATCATGAACACCTGGTAGCATTCAGCTGTAAGCGGCGCGGATTTTGCCCCAGCTGTGGCGCAAGACGTATGGCGGAAAGTGCTGCACTGTTGGTGGATGAGGTTTTACCAGAACAACCGATCCGACAATGGGTGCTGAGCTTCCCATTTCAATTGCGGTTCCTGTTTGCCAGCTGCCCGCAACTGATGAGGCGGGTGCTGGGGATCGTTTACAGGGCCATCTCGTCCCATCTTATTAAGAAGTCGGGATTCACTCGAAAAACCGCGCAGACTGGTGCGGTGACGCTGCTCCAAAGATTCGGCAGTGCGCTCAATTTGAACGTGCATTTCACATGCTGTTTCTGGACGGTGTTTACACCACCACGCCCTGGGGTACAGCCGATTTCATTGTGCCCATGTACCCACTCAGCAGGAATTGACGGAGTTGGTGCATAGGATCAGCCATCGGGTTGCCGGGTTTCTTGAGCGCGAGGGAATCCTGGAACGCGATGTGGAAAACAGCTACCTGAATCTGGAAGATCAAGACGAAGATCCGATGCAACAGGTATTGGGCTGCTCGGTGAGTTACCGCGTTGCCATCGGACTCCAACAGGGACGCAAAGTCAGCCCAAACGGGCGCCGTCACCCGGCCCATAATCGCCGGCTGGGCGGTAGAGTCAGGTGAAGCAAAAATGAAACCATGCGCAAAGCGGTTAATCCGTCGTTGAATTTCTTAAAGTAATCAACATCGATCATGACGGCGGACAGGGGCGTATGTTCCCGACGAGCACGTTTTATTTCTAGTTTCAGGACTCGCATAAAATGCCGTCGATTAGGTATCTGGGTTAACTCATCAGAAAGAGATATCCTGCTTAGCTCCTTCTGGGTTTTCTCTAACTCATGATTCAGGGAGTTCAAGTCATCATTTTTCTTTACTAATTCTTTCACAAGATCTTCGTGCTCGAAGCGATACTCAAATCCATCAGCAAAGGTCTTAGCTGCAAGCTTATGAGAGACTGTAAGCATGAGGGTAAAAAGTATGAGCATGATCGTCATGACCAGACTTAGAAGATTTCCTTGCGATGCACTAATGGATATGGCAGGAATCAGCATCGGTAAGATGTAGAGTAGATAGGTGAATCTGTCACTGGCCATGGATGAAAATGCGCCAGCGCTCATGCCTGCGAGGGTAAACAGGAAGAGCAAGGTGTAGGTGTCGTTCAACTCGGGGCTGAAAATAGCAAATCCTGTCCCCCAAACTACTCCTGTTACAAAGACTCCAAGGCGAAATTCAAGCAATTTGCTTTTATCCGAGGAGAACTCCCAGCTTTTTTCCAGAGACAGGCTGGTGTGTGTCATACGTGCTATTGAGACCAGGGTCATCAATATCAGCCAAGTCACTAAATAGGATGGCTGTAGCGTAAACCAATAAACAGAACAAAGCAGAACTGCATTGATGATGTTAAAACTGATAGCGCGCACGCCTCCCTGGTAGAGAAAACGAACGCGTTGGTGATAAACACGCTGTATTGTTGTTGCAGAGGGTGTCGTTAAATTAGCCACTATTGATTTCTCTTATGAGTGGTTTTTTATTATAGTTTTACATAGCCTTTTTATCGGAAAATTTACCGATATCTTTAGTTGGCTTTTTCTCACGTGATGCTTTGCAGTTAAATACCAGATTTTTAAAGATATTTTCAGCTTGAAATGTCAAGAATCGAAAGGCTTCCTGTATCACAGCAACCTGGTCAGTAGTTCGATGGATAGGCAAGCCTGAGCTGGTTTGCTTGCCGATTTCGGCATTACTCGACTTTTAAGGTACGCTACGACATGAATGCTTCTAACTCAGGGGCCGGCATCGGTCGCGCAAAGTAGAATCCCTGCCCACATTTGCAACCCTGCTGAAGCAGAAACTTAAGCTGATCTTCAGTCTCGATACCCTCCGCCAATACATCCAGTGACAAGTTTGTAGCCATACTGATTATGGCTTTGGCAATGGCTACATCATTTTCATCCTGTAGGATATCAGACACAAATTTATCGCCAAGCTGGCGGCGCTGGTACCCAAGCCTACGGTGAACCTGACCCGGTTTCATGGCGTGTTTGCGCCCAACAGCAAATACCGAGTCGATGTAATGTCCGCCAAACGTGGCAAAGGATCAAAGCCTCATGAGAGTGATGATAAGACTCCGCAACAGCGGTACAAGGCGATGACCTGGGCGCAACGCCTGAAGCGTGTGTTCAATATTGACGTCTCTATCTGCGAGAAGTGCGGAGGTGAAGCCAAGATAATCGCCAGTATCGAGGATCAGGCGGTCATCGACAAGAGCCTTTATCACTTACAGGCCAAGGGTATTTTAGAACACCCCTCCGAGTTGCTGCCGGCAGCACGGATCTCACCCGATTCAGACTGGTTAGCATATGCCCAGCTCCAGAAAAAAATCTGGCACAGAGGACAGCGATCAGCACTGAATAATTACCGACTTATTACTACTTAATAGTGATTAAAGGGAATATTTGAGATTAACTCTTTGAAATATCGGAAATATTTAATGGGTGTCCCAGAGACTGGTGAATCTCGTGGAGTGTTGATCAGAGGGTTTCATATACAGTGTTGCAGAAGTGTATTCTTGTATGGACATAGTAAAAATCCTGATACAGGCACATAATATGCCTGTGTACACTAATTTGTAGTGGCTTGGCTTAGGGAAGGGAGGCAATTTAGAGAGACAGGAATTCTATTTACACAGATTTACCCTGGGGTGGGTGATGTTCAGTTACTGGTTACCGCGAGTTTTTCCAGCGATCTTCCTGCTTTTGATTATTCTAAGCCCTCCAGTATTTGGACAAACACACCCTGACTCGACCGATGTCGGTGATGATTTCCGTTTTGCCACATTGACTGGGGTGATGCAGGTTCTGCTCGACCCTGAGCGCCAGCTGGATATCGATAGCGCCAGTGCAGCAACACTACATTCACAATATCAGGATGTGTCTAACGGCGGAAAAATCGGTTTTACCGACGCTGCTGTATGGACGCGCTTCACACTGGCTTCCCATCTGTCTTCCGCACAGACCTTTTTACTCGAGCTTGACTATCCACTCATGGATCGAATCGAGCTCTACGAGCCCGATGGTCAGGCAAGTTTCAGAAAGCGCCTTGGGGGAGATGCATTTTTATTCTCTGCACGTGACGTACAGGTTCGCACGAATGTCTTCACCATTGATCTTGTGCCGGGTGAGATCAAGACTCTCTATATGCGGTTGACGACGAATGGTTCAATTCAATTGCCAGTTCGACTCTGGAATCAGATTGCGTTTGCCGAATATGTTGCACAGTCACAGCTTTGGTTTGGGCTCTATTTTGGTGCTATCGTGTTATTGGTGGCATCAGCAATAGGTGGTTTGTTATTTCTTAAATCACCGCTTTTTTTCTGGTATGCCCTGTACTTAACCTTCTATGGATTACTCAATTTCACATTGACAGGGTTGGGTTTTCAGTTCATCTGGCCGGGGTTTCCCTTGTGGCAGGACATGGCACCCAGTTTCTTTGTTGGTGTTGTGGTGATAACCGCCATGATTTTCTCGAGCAAGCTGCTCGATATTGCACAATATAGTCGCACTTTCTATCATCTTTTTTGGTTAACCGCTGTGTTGGCGGCTATTGGTATTTTCTTATCTCTCACAGGTTACACTGGATTTGCGAAGCGGGTCAGCTCATTCTCAGGTCTGGTGCTTGTTCCTATTGTCATGTTGGCAGCTGTCATCGCCTATCGTGGTGGTAATCTCGCTGCGCGCTACTTTCTGATTGCCTGGGGCGTATTCCTGATTTTTGTTTTTATCTCCGGCCTCTACTATTGGGGAGTTTTACCGCATAATTTTGTGACTGCCTACGCATTACAATTAGGCTCAGTTTTCGAAGTTACGATGTTGGGTATGGCACTGGCTGAGCGGGTGGCGTCATTAAACAGAGAGAAAGAGCAAGCCGATCAGCAGGCAAGGGGCTATTTGACCCTGTTGAACGAAAAGCTTGAATCTTTGGTGAAAGAACGTACATCAGAGCTAGAGGCGAGTAATCAACGTCTAGAGGAGCTAGCCACCCATGACAGTTTGACGCTTTTGCTGAATCATCATGCAGTGCTGCGTGCGTTGGAGGGTGTTATCAATGCATCTGAGAGGCATGGGCAATCGTTCTGCATTGCCATTGTTGATGTGGATAACTTCAAGCAGATTAATGATCAGTTTGGCCATCAGGTAGGGGATGAGGTGTTGGTTGCGATCGCCAATACCCTGAGTAGTAGTCTAAGAACATATGATATTGCTGGACGATATGGCGGGGAAGAGTTTTTACTGATTTTGCCACAGACATCTACTGATGATGCCTCTGATCTCATTGATAGATTGAGACTATCTGTTTCAGATTTGGTGCTTAACAACACCGGGGGTGAGCGAATCACAGTCAGTGCTGGAATGATGGCATACGAACATGGTGTTTCTATGGATGTGGAGGCTCTATTTAGATGTGCCGATGATGCACTTTACTTGGCAAAGGATAGGGGTAAAGACAGGATTGAATGGGGTAGTTTAAAAAGTCTTGATCGCAGTTTGAAGGGCTTTGCTGATGAGAAGGGTGGGCATAAGTTTCATTGCATAAAGGAATGAAGATGCGGATATTGATAGATGACTGAGAGCAGGGAGTGTAGTGGCATAGTTGTTTTGGCCACCTGAATATGGGTGATATTATCACCCCATATGATCTAAATTCTTGCTGCCTGTCAGCCATATTGTCAGCGCCGCCCGATGCTACACTTAACGGAATAGCTTTCAGATATGTCACTTACGCATCAACCTGAATTCTAATAACAGATATCATCTCAATGATTAAGCTAGAACTTGCCGACATACTTACCGCCCCGGTAACCACGGTGCCACCCAATTGTACTGTGGATAATGCGTTGGCACTCATGCGCAAACAGCGCATCAGCTCCATTGTGATCACCGAAGGACAGGTACCGGTTGGGATTTTTACCGAGCGCGACGCTGTCATTATCAGCTATCGACATCAAGACTCCGAACATCTCGCAGTACAGGACGTAATGGGTACGCCACCTCTGACTGCTCCATTGGATATGGATTATCGCGAGGCCTATCGATTGATCGCTGATCATCACGTTCGCCATCTGATCATTGTCAACGATCAGGGGCATTTAGCGGGTATCGCATCCGAGAGCAGCTTCATGCAGCATCTGGGGACCGAATTTCTGGTGCGGTTCAAGGAAGTCGGTGCGCTGATGACCCGTAGCGTCATCACCCTTCCATACGATGCACTTGTTGATGACGCAATCAGGCTCATGGCGCGTGACCGCATCTCGTGCGTAGTCGTGGAAGATGCGGGCGCTGCCGTTGGCATCTTCACCGAACGAGACCTGGTTAGGCTCTCCTCTTCCATTAACAAAGGGGAATCTATTAGCCTCTCCAGCGTAATGGCCCACCCTGTTCGATCCATACCTATCGACATGCCCGTATCGGACGCCATCAAAATCATGGATCAGGCACATATTCGACGCCTGGTTGTGATTGGAGAGAGTGGCTCCATCGTAGGATTGGTGACCCGGAACAATATCGTTCGACAACTCTATGACACTCACATAGAACACCTGCGTCAGGCACTGAATGACCGGGAACAGGAGCTTGAAAGTTTAAAAAGCCAGCTTCAGCTTGAGAAACGGCTTCGCAACACGGAAGAGGCGCTGAAAGACAGCGAGCGTCGACTCAAGCTGGCCCTCTCTGCCGGGGGTATTGGAACATGGTCCTGGGATATCGGCAGTGACATGATTGTAGCGGACAGTCACTTTGCGAAACTTAGCGGGATACCAGAAGATCTGGCCGTTAAGGGGCTTTCATTTGAGCAGGTTTTTGATTCCATCTACGAAGAAGACCGCGACTCGGTCCACGGGATTATCCAAGAGTGTCTATCAGCAGGAGGATCTGATCAATACAGTTTTGATTTTCGTGTTATTTGGCCTGATGAAAGCATGCATTGGTTATCAGCACTTGGCGAGGTCAATGATCGGGACTCTACCGACAGGGCAACATTTATTCACGGCTGCCTGATAGACGTATCTGATCGCAAGGAAGCAGAACACGCCTTACGCGAGAGCGAAAAGCAATATAAAAATCTTATTACGCACAGCCCGGACATGATGTACCAGGTCGGTCTAGACGAAAAAGTTATATTTGTATCACCATCCATCGAACACATGACCGGCTTTACACCAGACGAGATAATCGGAATCGATGCAGCCGAATTACTCTATGTCCGGCCTGAAGAGCGCAATATTCTTTTACAATTATTGAATGAAAATGGATCCGTGAAGGGGTTTGAAGCCGAGTTAAAGCGAAAAGATGGCACTACCTGGTGGGCATCGGCAAACGTCCATTACGTGAAAGATGAGAATGGAACTGTGCAGGCCGTAGAAGGAATAGTCAGGGACATCACAGAACAGAAACGCATAGAGAGTCTGCTTCATGAAAGTGAACAACGGCTGAGGTTTGCCCTGGATCGCAGTCATACTGGCGGCTGGGACCTTAATCTTGTGGATCACACGGTACACCGAACGTTGAAGCATGATCAAATATTCGGTTATGACTCACTGCTGCCTGAGTGGACCTATGAAATGTTTCTTGATCACGTCATTCCTGTAGACAGGTCAGACGTTGACAACAATTTCAACAACTCTGTAGACACTAAATCCGACTGGAATTTCGAATGCCGTATTCGTCGGAGAGATAATGAAATACGGTGGATCCGGGGAGCGGGCGGTCATGAACTCGTCAAGACGGGAGAGATTAAACGCATGTCCGGTATCGTGCAGGACATTACTGAGCGGAAACTGGCTGAAGCCAAACTCATTGAGAGTGAAAAGAGCCTGAGAACCCTGCTCGATACCATACCCGACCTGATCTGGCTGAAAGATCCGGAAGGGGTATATCTATCATGTAACTCCCATTTCCAACAGTTCCTCGATCTATCCGAAGAGAGGATCATTGGAAAAACAGATCATGACCTCTTCGATCCTTCCATAGCCGATGCTTATCACAAGAACGACAAGATAGTGCTAGACAGCGGTAAAGTCCACATGAATGAAGAGGATGCGATTTATGCGGACGGTCATATCACTCAAATGGAGACCACCAAGACACCAGTGCATGCCCCCGATGGATCGCTTGTCGGCGTGCTGGGTATAGGTCGCGACATTACAGAACGTAAGAGAGCAGAGAGCGACCTTACCGAAAGTGAACGCCGCTTTCGCGCCACCTTCGACCAGGCTGCTGTTGGTATTGCCCGCGTCGCTCCAGATGGCCATTGGCTTGAAGTCAACGAGAAGCTCTCAGAGATCGTCGGCTATTCACGTGAGGAACTGCTTGAAAAGACCTTTCAGGACATCACCTACCCAGACGACCTGGATGCGGATCTTGCCCTTGTCAAAGAGGTATTGTCAGGCAAACGCAAAACCTACTCGATGGACAAACGTTACATCAAGTCATCGGGAGCGTTAGTCTGGATCCGGCTTACCGTTTCTCTGGTTCGTGATGATGATGGAGAACCGCTCTACTTTATCTCCGTAATCGAGGACATCGACCAACGGAAAAAGAACGCTGAAAAGCTCATAGAGGCAGCAGCGGTTTTCCGCAGTACCGGAGAAGGGGTCACCATTACCGATCATGAAGGTAACATTCTCGATGTCAACGACGCTTTTACCCGAATAACGGGTTACTCGCGGGATGAAGTGATAGGCCGGAACCCCCGTGTTCTCCAATCCGGTCGACACGACAAGCATTTCTATGAAGACATGTGGCATCAGTTACTGGAGAATGGCCAATGGCACGGTGAAATTTGGAATCGCTCAAAAAACGGCACCGTCTATCCTGAAATACTCACCATCAGCTCAGTAGACCCGGATGACGGCGGACCAAAGAAATATGTCGGCGTGTTCGCTGATATCTCTTCACTCAAGGCCACCGAAGCCCGCCTCGATCATCTGGCACACCATGACTCTCTCACCGGCCTGCCCAACAGGTTACTGTTCAGGGACCGACTCATTCACAGCCTGGCCAGTTCCGAGCGAAAAGGCACCAAAGTAGCAGTCGTGTTTCTTGATCTGGACCGCTTCAAAAACATCAACGATACACTTGGCCATGGTGTTGGTGACCAACTGCTGGTTGAGGTTTCAGAACGTATTACCCGAATCACCCGTGCTGGCGACACCGTTGGCCGCATCAGTGGCGACGAATTCTGCCTGGTGCTGGAAGATCTTCATCTCTCAATCGAAGTCATTCCTGTGGTGGAAAAGGTACTACAGATTTTCGCTGATCCGTTCGATGTGGAAAGCCATATCCTGCGGGTCTCATCCAGCATCGGCATCGCCTTGTATCCGGATAACAGCAAGGATGCCGACGCCCTGCTGAGCTTTGCCGACGCAGCCATGTACGAGGCCAAGGAGGCGGGCAGGAACACTTACTGCTTTTATACCCGAGAGATGACCGAACAGGCGCAAGAGCACAGCTTCGTGCAGAGCGCCCTGCGCGAGGCCCAGGATCAGTCCCAGTTCTATCTGGTCTACCAACCGCAGATAGACCTCAATACCAATAACCTGGTTGGCCTCGAGGTATTGTCCCGCTGGCAACACCCGACACGCGGGCTTATCCCACCCAACATGTTTATCCCTGTTGCCGAACAGAGCGGCTTGATCAGACAGCTTGGTGCCTGGATACTGCGTACAGCCACAACCCAGGCAAGAGCCTGGCTCGACGAAGGTCATGAATTTGGCCGCGTTTACGTTAATGTGGCAGGCCCGCAGCTTCACGATGCGGGGTTTCCCGAGTTAGTGAAAAGCTGCCTAACCGAAAGTGGCCTTCCGCCTGAACGACTGGGCCTGGAGGTCACTGAGAGTTTCGCCATGCGCGCCTCCGAGCACGCCTTCGAGGTGCTCTCGAGTCTGCGGGATATGGGCGTAGAGCTGGCGATTGACGACTTTGGTACTGGCTACTCCTCGCTGAGCTATCTGAAGCAATTGCCTGTGCACAAGTTGAAGATTGACCAGTCTTTTGTCCGCGATATACCTGTCGATCCCAACGACATGGCCATCGCTGAAGCCGTCATCAGTATGGGCCGGGCGCTGAATCTGAAGGTGATAGCTGAAGGGGTGGAAAAGCAGGAGCAGGCCGCTTTCCTCTACGGCAAGGGCTGTCAGGAAGCTCAAGGCTATCTCTACAGCCGGCCATTAAAACCTGAACAGTTTGAAGAGTGGATGGCTCAGACCATGAAGTAGCAGAAGAGAATTGATCCGCCTGTCTCAGATACCGGGCTCTTCCAGCAATCTATCGATCAGCTTTTCACCCAGTGCAGGGTCAAATCCCCGAATCTTTGCAAGCGCACCATACCGCTACGATTGATGATGGCCATCTCCGGAGTGCCTCGGGTTTGATACGCCCGCATGGTCTCAGGGATCTCCTCCCCCGGCAGATGCAGATCTATCCCCACCGGATGCGTATTGCCCTTCTTCTTCACATACTCGCGCAGTCGATCGGGATTCTGATACTCATACCGTGTGTTTCCACATGCTGTTTCTGGACGGTGTTTACACCACCACGCCCTGGGGTAAAAGCCGATTTCATCGTGCCCATACACCCGCTCAGCAGGAATTGACGGAGTTGGTGCATAGGATCAGCCATCGGGTTGCCGGATTTCTGGAGCGCGAGGGAATCCTGGAACGCGATGTGGAAAACAGCTACCTGAATCTGGAAGATCAAGACGAGGATCCGATGCAACAGGTATTGGGTTGCTCGATGAGTTACCGCGTTGCCATCGGACCCCAACAGGGACGCAAGGCAGAAAAGGGGCAGAAGAGGGCAGGGCAGAAGAGGGGGCAGTACCCTTATTTCGCTCTCTGAGCTATAAAAAGCCGTCCGGAGTTGGACTTTGGGCGGCTTTTTTCTGACCCCTTTTTTCTTATCTGAGTCCGGGATCTCAGTATTGGATTAAAGGGGGCAACAGGGGTCAAAGCCCTTTTCTACCAGTCGTACGCTCATCACCAGTGTCGTATATTGGCTAGGTCATCTCCTGAGTGTTATGAATTCTACAGAGTGCATCAATTACCGAAGCAAGCTGTTATTATTACTGCCTAGTTCGATCCTCATCGGTTTATTCATCGGTCTGAAATGCACTCTACGACAACCCAGTTTCCTCATTAAAACTCGCCTCAGCATTGTTGGCTAACCTTATGGGCTTTCATGACGATATGGCAGAGATCCTTTCAGCCACCCCATCTCAACGACAAACCCTGCTCTTCTCAGCCACCTATCCCGAGACCATTCGAGAAATGAGTGCCGCTTTTCAAAGCGATCCGATTGAAGTGACCGTCGACTCACATCACAGCGATTTGAAGATCAGGCAGCACTTCTATGAAGTCCAAAAAGGCAAGCGAAATCAAGCCCTGGCACTGTACGGCGACCTGGAGCAAAAGGATCGTGATCTGGTACTGGTGTGCTTCGCAAATGGTAGTGTTCCGGTACTGGTGGCTACAGATGTGGCAGTTCGCGGCCTCGACATCAAGGAACTTGGCGCGGTGATTAACTACGAGCTGCCCCGGGTTCCAGAGATCTATGTCCACCGAATCGGTCGTACAGGACAGGCAGGGAGAAATGGTCTGGCGCTTAATCTGTTTATCGCCTCAGAGGCCAATCACGTCAACGCCATTGAGGCCTATCTCAAGAACGAAGTGCGCCTGGAGCAACCGGCAGGGCTAGACATACCTGAGGGTTTCAGTCTCACCGCACCGAATGTCACGCTCTGTATCGATGGCGGCCGCAAAGAAAAAGTTCGTCCCGGCGACATTCTCGGCGCACTCAGTGCAGATAAAGCAATACAAGGTGGACTGGTTGGAAAGATCGATATTTTCGACCATGTTGCCTATGTCGCCGTTGATCGCAGTGTGCGGAAAATAGCAATCCGTGTTTTGTCCGATAACAAGATAAAGGGACGTCGCTTTAAAGTGCGAATACTACATCGACTCTGACTCCATGTAGTCAGTATGAACGCCATCGTTTTCACTTGTTGCTTCAGTTTACCTGTGAACATTTGACCAGAATAGATCAAACCGTCCGGTTTTTTAATGCCCTATCTAGGCCGCTATAAAGGTTTCAACGCTACATAGACATTTTGATGCATTTATCTTCAATTTGACAGATGTGTGATTGGCGGCGTTTTTCCTGATATCACAAACAGGTCTTTATCAGATAAGAGAAACCGGATATCGAACGGAAGTGAAATTCCCATCAAGACTGCCGGAACTGATGTATAATCCTAACTAAATCCCATCGTAACCCGCCAGAATGAATTCAACGGTTTTTGATTTGCTGTTAGCTATGAATCGGGTATGAGTATCAAAGATACAGACTTTAGACGTGGTTACCAGCTCAGCATGTTGGTTGGGGCTTCTGGGTCGACGTTCTTGATCGTCTTTGGGATCATTGCGATTGTTAATGACAGACAAATCCTAGGGCTGACGCTTCTTGCCATTACCCTACTGGTATTGGTGTCAATGTTCCTGATGTGGCTGACGACAAATCCGTCGTTCGGAATCAATGGAATCTCAATTGCGGTTGTTATTGCTTTTACCTATATCATCTCAACAGGGGGAATCGATAATACCGGCCCCCTGTGGTGTTATCCATTGACTCTGATAATAATGTTGCTCCAGGGGTTGCGAAGAGGAGTCATCGCATTATTTGTGCTACTGATAATCGTAATCGTTGTGATGTATATCCCGTCTGTGTTTTTTGTCTCTGCAGACTATCCACAAAGTTTTAAAGTCAGGTTTATTGCCTCCTTTTTTGCTTTGTCCATTATGGTGACAATTTACGAGTTCCTGAGGGAAAGGACGCACAAAAGATACATCGAGATCAGCAACGAATTGGAACACGCTTCCCACACTGACATGTTGACAGGATTGGCAAATCGACGGGAAATGTTGGCGCGACTGGATGCAGCCTACGGTACCTATAACCGCCATGGCGCACCTTTTTCGATCATCATGGCCGATTTGGATAATTTTAAACGAATAAATGACACATATGGGCACGTCGTTGGTGATCAGCTTCTAATCGGGCTTGGCAAGCTTCTATCCTCTGTTGTAAGGCGACAGGATCTGGTTTCCAGGTGGGGGGGGAGAGGAGTTCCTGATTATGCTTTCCCAGACTGATAGGCGCGAGGCTATGGAGGTTGCGGAAAAGTTGCGATTGTCTGTGGAATCAGCGGTTTTCTCTGATGAAAATAAATATCAGATAACCCTGAGTCTGGGTGTACAATCGATTACGGAAGCCGTCAACACAGATACAATGATCAGAGATGCCGATCGATTTCTCTACGAAGCAAAACGGAGAGGGCGCAATCGAGTGGCAGGACCGCTATAGTTTGCTTGAATATCTCCCGTTACTTATTCAATATTAAACCAATTCAAAAACACCACCAATGACCGATAGGATTGCCTCACAGCAGATTGATTACTCCCCGGTAGCCTTGGGTAAGCGTATCTTTGTCAGTCTTACATTACTCGTCCTCATCATTTCATCGGCCATGACCGGGGTCTACTATTGGCAGTACCAGGATCGGCTGCGCCAGGAAATGCGGGAGAAACTACACGATATCGTGACGGTTGCGGCTCTGCAGATCGACGCCGAAGCCCACAATACCCTAAGGTTACCCGAACAAGAGTCTGGTCCGACCTACCTCAGGCTACGCCGTGATCTGCAGCGCATCCGCGACTCTGCCACCGGAATCCGCTACGTATACACAATGGTGCCGAGCGCGGATGGACAGATCATGTTTGTGCTCGACGCAGAAACGAATCCTGAGGAGATTGCCCACCTCGGTGATCTATACGACGATGCCAGCGAAACACTTAAAACAAACTTTGCTTCGCTAGACAAACCTCTTGTGGAACAAGACTTCTACACAGATAAATGGGGCACCTGGCTCACGGCATACGCCCCTTTCTACAGCAGCGACGGCAAGCGGGCCGGCGTGCTGGGTATCGACATCGAGAACAGTAATATCCAGACTCGGGAACGCTATCTACTACTCACCTCCCTGCCGATATCATTCGCGGTCATTCTCGCAGTCCTGATCTTCAGTTGGCTTGTCGCCTATCGGTTGTCAGCCACTACGCGCTCAGCCCTGCAGTCGCTACGTGCCAGCGAAGAGAAGCTACGCAATATCGTGGAGTACAGCAGCAACTTACATTACTTTCACACAGATCAACATGTGCTCACATATCTCAGCCCCCAGACCCATCGATTTCTAGACTGCGGACCGGAAGAGGCGAAACGGCGCTGGATGGAGTTTGTAAGCGACCATCCGGTTAACAAAAAGGGATTTGAGATTACCCAGCGCGCCATTGATACCGGTGAACAACAGCCATCTTATGAATTAGAGCTTGTCGGCACAAAAGGTCGCAAAATTTGGGTGCAGGTCAATGAAGCTCCGGTAGTACAAGAAGGCAGGACTATTGGCATTGTCGGCGCTTTGACAGATATCTCCGAAAGCAAACACTACGCCGATTTCATACAGCACCAAGCTACTTATGATGCGCTTACGGATCTTCCAAACCGTCGACTGTTAATGGATCGGCTGAGTCAAACCCTGACCCGTTGTCGACGCCATGGGAAAAAGGGTGCCCTGCTGTTCCTCGATCTTGACCAATTCAAGCACATCAACGATTCACTGGGCCATCCTGTCGGTGATGCTGTGTTGAAAGCTGTCGCAGAACGGCTCAAGAAAAATCTTCGCGATGAGGACTCTCCCGCCCGCCTGGGTGGTGATGAATTTGTACTGCTGTTCAGCGAAGTTGGGGATGATACCGAGAAGGTCGCGGAATATACTCAGATGTATGCGGAAAAAATTCGTGATTTGTTGTCAAAACCCTATAAGATCCAGGACCACGAATTACATGTAACCCCAAGTATCGGTATTGCACTGTTCCCAATGGAAGATGAGAATGCAGACGACATTCTACGTCATGCAGATACCGCCATGTACAGGGCTAAAGAGGCAGGGCGCAATACAGTGCGTTTCTTTCTGCCAAGTATGCAGCATGCGGCAGAAGAACTGCTGCACCTGAAGAATAATATACAGCAGGCGCTGGAGAGACGGGAGTTCCAATTGCACTATCAGCCCCTGGTCGATCATGCTAATAATCTACTGGGATTGGAGTCATTGATACGTTGGCGACACCCGAAACGGGGGCTGATTCAACCCGATCAATTCATTCCTGTGGCCGAGGACACAGGACAGATTCTGAAGATTGGCGAGTGGGTTCTGGCAAACGCGCTCCAACAATACAAAACCTGGACACATTTCCCAGGATTCCCGCTGCCTAGCCGAATGTCGGTCAACATCAGTCCACGGCAATTCCTCAATCCGGATTTCGTCATAAAGGTTGAGCGCCTCCTCGCAGAAAGTGATGTTGATCCTGCCTGCCTGACCCTTGAAATCACCGAAGGCGTACTTCTGAATAAGCTGGATATGGCACGGGACAAGATGCTGACATTGAAGAAGTTGGGCGTTCGTTTCAGTATTGACGATTTCGGCACCGGATATTCATCTCTGGCATACCTGCGCAGATTACCTGTGGACGAAATCAAGATCGATCGTTCCTTCATTCGTGATATCAGCAACGATCCCGAGGATGCCAGCCTGGTCGAGACCATTATCACGCTCGCAGATAAACTGTGTCTCCAAGTGGTTGCTGAAGGAGTGGAGCACTGAAGAACAGTGCTGTTTCCTGAGAGAATGCGGCTGCAGTTGTTTCCAAGGCTATTATTTTCACCGGCCTCAATCGGCTGATACATTGGAGGCATTGTTCAAGTAGTGTGAGCTGATCCAATCTCGATCGGGGAAAAGGTGTCAGTACCCTTATTTCACTTATTTAATTACTGTTTTATTTTTATTTGGGCGTCCTCTTCTTGCCTGACCTACTTTACACTCTAGTTGCTTTTCAATCTGCTCGCAAAAGCGAGCACTGCCAAGGCGTGCCGGTTTAAACAGTCGTACGGATATCGTGAACCCGATCAGCTGCTAGTGCATTGCAGAATCATTTAAGATAAAAAAATGCCTTCTTGGTAACCTTGGGCAAATTGTCGATATACAGCATGAGGAGTAGTCAATTTGTCAGTGTACTGGGTGGCGTTGACCGATAACTGGACCAACGATAATTGATTGGTTTTTTACCATACCCGCCCGAACTGGATTGAGTTCTCTGTAACGCATACAAGACAATAGATACGTGTCATTGTCAATCACGTATCCTTTGTGGCGTCCTTACCGCAATGTACCAGACCTACTGTAGGCATTATTGATATGGGGGACATAATGGCGGCCTATGAACTGCATGATTTTACTGATCGCCTCAGACGATTCGGGTGTTAGAAGTAAATGGAGATGATTAGTCATTAAGCTATAGGCGTGGATGGCGCAACCGTGTTTGTTCGCACCCTCTTTCAAGCATCCCAAATAGGCCTGATAGTCATCAGATTCAAAGAATACGGGTTGGCGACTATTGCCACGCTGTATCACGTGGACAGGGATACCTGGTAAATAGAAACGGCGTTTTCTTGGCATTTTAACATCCTTGTTCAGATGGCTATTGAAGAATGATTGAACTAACTATATGGGCTTAAGGGTACTGATCCCTTTTCTGCTGAAGGGACGTCGCTTTAAAGTGCGAATGATACATCGACTCTGACTCCACGTGATCAGTATCAACGCCATCATTCACTGCTACACTCAACAGTAAAGGGGAACTCATTTAACCATTCATGAAGAGTGCTCGTCGGCCAGCCCTTATTGCCTGGCATACGGATTTACAGAGTGCCTTCACTGAATCCAAGTGTACTTACGGATAGAGCATCGGTGAAAAACACCTATAAGCCAAGGGCCGACAAGGCGCATTGAGATTCACGATTCACACTCAAACGAGCACGGGATCTAGCGGATAAACAATTAACATGGAGTGAAGTGACATGACTAGAGTATTTCGAGGTGTTACCACCACACCAGAAAAGTTGATCAAACGTCATGGGTTCAAGGCATGGCAGTCTTTGGATAGAAATGCAGCACTGAATGTGATTGCCTCATATTGTTTGAAAGGCAGATACAATCCTCCAAATGTGAACAATGCATTAGTTTCCAACATGCTGAAAAGGCAATTAGATCTTGCACTCATTCGACGATCGACAGAGGGCGAGCAAGATTACCAGCGGCGAAGAGAGGCGTTCTGCCCCAACCTCAATGATCTCAGAGTACTTGTGAAGAAGGAAAAGCGGAATGACACATTTTGGATCTCCACAGATCCAACACCTGCCTGCGGCGGATATGCCGGCAACTACGTATACTGGATTGAACTGCCTGAATTGAGAGTTGTCAGCCCAGGCTTTAAGCACAAAGGCATTTCCATAGGTAACAGGCAGGGGAGATTTGCCAAGCTTATGACCGATGGCTCCGGACAGGTCGTCGCCCTCGATCTTTACGGAAATGCGGGTGCAGAATACGCATTCCTAACCGGGATTAAATTGGACTGGATTAAGTATGTAAAGCATAAGCAAAGGAGCGCAATTCCGGAATCGTATGAACTTGTAACGGGCCTGGAATTTGAAGGGCCCTGGTATAAAATGCCAACAGGCTGGAAACGCGATAAGGTGCAACCCACACCGCCAACAACAAGAACAAAGCCCCCAAGGCCGGACAAGAGAAACCGGCCGAGAATTAACAAGTGAAATAGCACCTAATCCCATAATCCTCTTCCTGCTGATGGAAATAGGATTAACAATAAAAGAACGATCCAGCTGGAGCGTCGTGCCCGGATATAAGGGGGCAAAGCCCTATCGGTATAACCGTCAATCCGTGGGTGAGGGGAGGTAACTTACTCTACGCGCTAGAGGGGAGGATACAAAACAATGAGAGTATCAAGATGCTACTGATTTTCGTGGGCACAGCGAACATTGACTAGTTCTCCTTCAAAAGCACTGTCGTCAACAGTCCAGCGTGCAATTAATTTGAACCTCTCTCCAGCATTCAAAGCTATGGACAACATTCCCTGGTTCCAGTCACCTCCGGGCTGATAGGCGTGCTGAGTAGGAAACTGCGCCCAGCGAAAAGCAATCATCGCCACCTTGCCTTGATTGGCCGGTTTCAGACGCTCAATTCAGCCGCTTGTTGACAGGGGGGCACTCTTCAGATTCCGTAATGATGCGCCAATCCGCCACTTGAAAATGGGAATACCCTTGGCGGCATCATTGCGTAGAACAGTCATATATATGCATGAGCTTGCATAGGGTTCAATCGAGTCAATGGAAAAGCCACGATTCACATAGAAGGCGTGAACTTGAACCGGCAGGATTTGCGTCAGAGAAACGGTGGCGCCATCTGTTGTTGTCTGCCAGGTTTCTATCCCTGTCTCTGTATCGATTCTATGGAATTAGGCGCTCATGGCCGAACTGGTGATGAGGAGGCAGAGCAGACTGAGTGACTTTTTCATGCTGTTAATCTTCAACCAGAGTCAGTTACGTTAATAGCCGTTTAGGCTGCCATGGTACCAGTGCTCTCGATATAACTTCATAATAACAGCTTAAAGATAGTGTAATCTCAGGGAAAACCACACATGCCATAGTGTCTTCCTTCTCTTTCTACCCATATAGATTGACTAGACTTTAAATCAGCCCCTGATCAATTCTTACCAGGTAGTCCAACGTGCCCTGGTCTGTCCCGATATATTTTATATAATCGATTGATCCTTGGGCATTCAAATGTCCGGAATGGGAGTGACCTGGAAGCTGAGGTCATGTAGGCACCTGGAGTTGCCGTTAATCATAGGTAATCTCTATACAGAGCAGCATCCTGTACAGAATGGCCAATCACCTGAAAATCCATTGGGAGGCGAGCCATGAGTATTTCCAATACCGTCCGATCCTATATAGAGGGTCAATCCATACCCTTTGAAGTCATTACTCACCGACACACTCAATCAAGTATGGAGAGCGCTGGCGCAGCACATGTTGAGAGTGACCACCTGGCCAAAGCGGTTATCGTCAAGGAGGGTGATGAGTTCATGATGGTAGTCGTCCCTTCGGACTACCATATTCACTTGGGCAAGCTACACAAACTGCTGGGCAGAGATGTTGGCCTGGCGACCGAGAACGAGCTGATGCAGCTTTTTCCCGACTGTGAACGTGGCGCCATACCACCACTCGGCACGGCCTATCGACTGATCACCCTGGTCGATAGCAATCTGCTGAATCAAAACGAAGTCTATTTCGAGTCGGGGGACCATGAGCATCTGATCAAGGTCTCCGGTGAGGAGTTCGCCCATCTATTGGGTGAAGCAGAACTGGTTGATGTGACTCGACACCACTGAGCGACGATAAAGAGGGAAGTTGTTGAAGCCGGGTCAGTGAGCGGTGGCAAGGATGAAAGGGACTCCTTCTGCTGTCCCGGTATTTTCAGGAAGGGTGGGGCCATGCCCCACCGATTAAAGGGGTCAAAGCCCTTTTTCTAAGGGTGTTTGCCTAGCGGCCTGCCCGGATTCAGTCAGAAGGCCATGAAGGCAGTAGGAGAGGTCAATTTTACTAGGGATTCTTGGAGGTTTAGCAAAAGGTTGACCGGGCAAAAGCTATTTATAGAGTGTTACTGCTGTCAGCTTTCCGACCTGATATGAGGGGGTGCTTTTATATTACCGATACTTCTCGTTGCGAATGGATCGAATTGGAACCTGATACCGGGGGCAGTTCAGCCCCCGATACAAGGACTCTTACAAGAATCCACCGTAGATAAACCTGTCGCCACCATATAGATCAGGGTTGCTGAACATGAACTCGTCTTTGGAAATCATTCCATCATCATTCATGTCGGTCATCATGAAACCCTTGCTAGCAGACTTCTCAGCATAGTCCATGTACTCATCCTTGCTGATCATTCCATCCTTATTCTTGTCCATCATACCTTGTGTCATCTTCATTTTTTCCATTGCAAGAAAATGACCGTAAAGGTCGGGATTTCCGGCGAACGGATTGTCTTGTGCGTGAACAGCAACACTAGGTAATGCTAATGTCAAAACGAGTGCAGTAGTTGCAGCAATTTTCTTCATCTGTTTTCTCCTAACTGACTATTGGTGTCTGAGCAGGGGCCGCTAAGACGGCGATCCCCGGCACAGGTGTGAGTAAATAATTCTGCTGAAAAAGGCTCACATATTTATCACGGCGGAATAACAATTCATTACATTAGGAGCGATATATCAGGGGTCGGAGTCAAGCCACAATACGCAGTGAGAAACTGGCGATATCATCGATTGGCTTGCCTCCGATCCCTCGATCGAAAAAAGGGTGCGGGGCCGAATTTTTGATTCAGATGGTAAAGAAGGGGGAGGGGTTGTATAGAGGATCAGGTGGTGATCGACATGATTCTTCAATACAACCAGTCAATGAGCATTTTGCTGCAACCACCTCAGTTGTTACGGGTAGTATTGACGTCGCCGGAATGTGACTGGCTTGCTAAGCAGCGGGCTTTTTCACCCATATCTCTTGCTTCGTTCTCAAGCTGAGAGACCGTTACAGTCGAACGATGCTTCGAGATACTGGTTACTTGTGGTGAGAGTGAACCAAGCCTTAGCGATCCTTTTAGATGTGATATCACGTATGGTTTATTTTAAATCGGCTGATTATCTCTGGTCGAATTATCAATGTCATGCATTGGACACGGTTGTCAATGGGTATACTCCACACGCGGAAGTTCTAAAAATTAGCAAATAGCGATTCAGTGAGGCGGAGAAAATACCGTAACTTGTAGATCGTTTCTAATTGATCCCGGAAGAAACCGGCGTCACCGAGACTGCCGGTTTTTTTGCGTCGATGTTGGCGGGGGCGGAGTCAAGCCGCGACTCGCCGGGAGAAATTGGCGATAGCGTCGATTGGCATGACTCCGGTTCGTCGGTATTTACCCTTTTGACAGCAGCTCATCGTCAAGCCAGCGCTGCAACATCAATCCGAACTCAGTCACGACATCGACATCGGGGAAATCCTGCGCCAGATATGCGCCAACGGCCTCCAGCGTGTCTCCGGTGCAGACACGGGCCAAAGCCGCGGATTCAAACTTTGAGATACTCCGAAAATGGGGTGAATGACCCTTGCGCCAAATCAATACTTCGATGGGTTGCGCCGACTGCTCAACGACCGGCGGCTGCCCGTCCTGGTCGATGGCATGCCAGATATCGAGGGTATTGTGGTGTTGTGTGGTGGTGCTCAGCGTAGGTACAGGCTGCAAACGGATGTCGCTGATTTCCGTGGCGGCGGCAAGGCGTTGCAGGTCGTCGTGGGTCAACAGGTCGCTGTCGGCGCCATCGAACGCCCTGCGCAGCTTCCAGTCCATCAGCGCCAGTTCCGATATCTCCCTGTCACCGGGAAATTGCTCAGCCAGGAAACGGGGGAAATCCTGACCGTAAAACCCGATGTTGGTGTTCGTCGACAGGTGTGCCTGAACGTAAGTCGAAGCGAGCTGTTGGAACCACTCATCCCCCAGGTAGATGGCGGTATGTTCAAAGGTGTCCAGCAATACGTCGATCAGTCGAATACGGTAGGCGTTGTGATAAATACCCAGGCGCTCTTGGCTGGGCAATCCAGCGGCGGATTCTCTAATCCAGTCTGCTTCGGAGCACTCTGCAGCGAGTAGGTTGCGTTGAAACCGGGTTTGCAATTCTTCTAGGTTCATACGGCGATTTCCTGATTTAGAACGTCATTGGCAATTGATCGGGCAATATCCAGTTCAGACAGGAGCTCTGCCAGTGGTGGGATATTGGCGTCGCGCTCAATCATTGTGGGTATGTAACCGAAATGCATCAGCGCTTGCCGGTACAGATCCCAAACATCGTCACAGACCGGGTGGTCATGGGTATCGATCAAATGGTCGCCATTGTTCAGGTGGCCGGCCAGATGGAACTGGACGACACGGTCGGCCGGCACGCCTTCGATGAACCGCAAGGGATCAAAGCCATGATTAAAGGCACTAACGTAGATGTTGTTGATGTCGAGCAATATCTGGCAGCCAGTCGTCTGGCTGACCTCTGTCAGAAATTCCCATTCGGTCATTTCGGATGCTTTGTATTCTACGTAGCTGGATACATTCTCCAAAACCAGAGGACGTTGCAGCACTTCCTGTGCCTCATTGACGTTGCGCTTGATGATTTGCAGCGCTTCATTGGTATAGGGAAGCGGTAGCAAATCGTGAAGGATACGTCCATGAACGCCGGCCCAGCACAAATGATCCGATACCCACATGGGCTCGATGCGTTGCTCGAGAACCTTGAGTTTGCGTAAATAGTTTTTATCCAAGCCGTCGATTGCACCGATCGACATGGAAACGCCGTGCATCACCATCGGGTAATCGGCGCGAATTTTGTCAAGCATGGCCAGCGGCTTTCCGCCATCGACCATGTAGTTATCAGAAATGACTTCCAGCCATTCCACCGGTTGGGGGCCGGCTAGAAAATCATTGTAGTGTTGGGTGCGTAGCCCGAGTCCAAAACCAGAAGTCATCTCTGCATCCTTATTAGTTATGGTTTACTATTTGATGTCGGCGATGACGCCATCGGCTGCCAGGCAGTCTTTTGCTTTCATGCCCTTGAAGCCATGGCCGCCGCATTTATTCTGACCTTTACAGGCATGCTCGGCGGTCTTACAGTCTGAGTTTCCTTTGCAAGAGTGCACTCCGTAGCAATGCACCTTGTCGCCAGCGCCGATAGCAGCGCCGTGGCTGCCTGCGGGTGATTCTGCGGCACCGACAGGCGCGCTCAGTGCCACTGCGAGGGCTGCGGTGGCAAAGCTGGAAGGGATAGTGAATTTTTTCATCTGTTTTCTCCTAAATGACTATTGGTGTCTAAGCAGGGGGTGCTACGACGGCGAGCCCTGGCTCAGGTGTGAGTAAAGAATTCTGGTGAAAAAGTCTCACATATTTATCACGGCGAGATAACAATTCATTACATCAGGGGCTACCCTTCGATCAGAAAAGGTGCCGGACCGAATTTCCGTTTCAGACGGTAAAGAAAGGGGAAGGGCTGGTTAGAGGGTCAGGCGGTGATCGATAATATTCTTAAGTGCTTACAGTCGAAGGGCATTTTACCGCAACCCCCTGAGTGGTTCCCGGCAGTACGGGCTTCGCCGCAATCGGACTGGTTTGCTTGGCAGCGGACTTTTTTTACCCATCTCTACATGGCACAGCGTCAGAAGGAGAGGTTGCCTGGTGGCCTGTTGCCCAAATTAAGCCGTAAAGCCGCCGGATGTGGGCATTGTCATCAACTGAATGGTTTTCGGCAGCATGGCTTGAGATTGAAAGACAGGATTTTTCACTCTGTTATGATGGTTTCAAGATTTAATCCAGAATAAATAGATAAGGCATCCAGGCCGTTTCAATGAGTAAGATTCAGTGTGTTTTTAGTGGTATCACTTTGAAAGCGATAATTACAGTATTTTTACTGCTTGGTCTCGCTCTGACAGCAACTGCAGAGCCACTTGAGTTAACTCAAGATGAACGGGCCTTCATAGAGTCCAGTCCCGTTATCCGTGTACATAACGAAACTAACTGGCCGCCCTTTAATTACGTACGAAATGGAAAACCCCAGGGCTTTTCCGTCGATTTCATAAATCTAGTCGCTGAGCGGGCTGGTTTGGAAATTGAGTATGTAACTGGCCCTTCATGGAGTGAGTTCCTCGAGATGATGAAAACGGGTACGCTCGATGTGATGCTGAATATCGTCAAGACCCCGGAACGTCAACAATACCTATTGTTTACCCAGCCCTATGCAGACAATCCGAATGCCATCCTAAGTAAGAAAGAGAAACCTTATGAAAAGATAGAGTCGCTTTTCGGAAAAACGGTGGCGATACCAAAAGGCTTTTTTACGGAAGAGATTCTTATTAGGGACTATCCTGAGATCAGACTGCTTTCAGTGAAAAATATGCTGGAAACGATGAAGGCGGTCTCTTTTGGGAAGGCCGACGCGGCACTGGGAGAGTTGGCGGTTTTCAACCATCTTTTGAATGAGCACATGATGTCCGGTCTGACGATCAGCGGTGAAGCTTTGATGGGAAATCCCGAGTACTCTCTGTTAAATATTGCTACACGTCAAGATCTTCCTCTTCTCGCCTCCATTCTGAGAAAAAGCATAGCGTCAATAAGTCCAGAGGATAAAAAGAGGCTTCAACAAAAATGGTTGTCCAACATCGTAAAAAAGCGACTCGTATCCCCCCTGACGGACGAAGAACGTGATTTCATTCAGTCGCATCCTGCCATTCGTGTGCATAACGAGTTGAACTGGCCACCCTTTAATTATACGCAAGATGGAGATCCTCAGGGATTCTCAATCGATTTCATGAATTTGGTCGCTGAAAGAGTAGGGTTTGATGTTGAATATGTATCCGGGCCTTCGTGGAACGAGTTTCTCCAGATGATGAAAATGGGCACCCTGGACGTGATGCTGAACATCGTCAAGACCCCGGAGCGGAAAAAATACCTTCTGTTTACCCAGCCATATGCAGACAATCCAAACGCCATTCTCAGCAAGAAAGATAAACCCTATGAAAGTATAAAGTCGCTTTTTGGGAAAACGGTGGCAGTACCGAAAGGCTTTTTTACGGAAGAGATTCTGAGCAAGAATTATCCGGAGATCAGACTGTTACCGCTGAACAATATGTTGGAAACGATGAAAGCCGTGACTTTCGGGAAGGCTGATGCTGCGCTGGGAGAGCTAGCGGTCTTTAACCATCTTTTGAATGATCACATGATGTCCGATCTGGCGATCAGCGGCGAAGCCCTGATGGGTGATCCCGAATACTCATTGCTGAATATTGCCACGCGTAAAGATCTTCCGGTTCTTGCTACCATCTTGCGAAAGGGAATGAAGTCGATCTCGCCTGCGGAGAAAAAAGAGCTTCAACTGAAATGGCTCGGCGCATCCGAGGTAAAGAAAGATCCTAATGCGCTTACACAAGATGAAAGTGTTTTTTTGGAGGAGAAACCTACTATTCGGTTTAGGGTCAATCGAGACAGGGCTCCCTATGAGTTCAGTCTTGATGGCATCGCAGCCGGGATTGCAGTGGATTACGTCAAAGCGGTGGCCAATAAAACCGGTTTCAATGCTGAATTTGTTATCGATGACCGCCCGATCTCTGAAGCGCTTAAGTCGGTAAAAAGTGACCGGAGAGACTATGATACCTTGCTGTACGCCGTAGAAACGGCAGAACGAAGAGATGAGTTCTCGTTTGGTGATCCCTATTTGGCGAACCCGATCATGATCGTGACTCACAATTCGTCAGGATACGTTGGTCAAATGTCAGATCTATCTGGAAAAGTACTTGCTATCGAAAAGGGATTTATTACACACCAATGGGTGTCGAGGGACTATCCAAGTATCAGAGTCATATCAGCCAACACCACACTCGATGCACTCCAGATGCTACGGAATCAAGAGGTCGATGCGTACTTGGGCAACCTAGCGATTGTTAACTATATGATTAATCGAAAGGGGATGAGCGATCTTCAAGTGGCAGCTCCCTCCGGATACGATGACATAAAATTTAGCTTTGTGGGTCCAAAGGAGTGGCCGGAATTAACGTCTATTTTGAGCAAAGGGCTACGGAAAATTTCGGCAGAAGAACACACTGAGATTCAACAGAAGTGGTTTTCGCTACAGGTTCTTGAAAAGGTCGATTATAAAAAGCTCATCTATATCAGTTTGTTTTTCGTAACCATTATTCTTGTCGTTACTTACAAAAATCGGTCTATCAGGACAATTAACGAAAAGTTGGAAACTTCACACCGGCTGATCGAGGAAAAAAACAGACTTCTTAGAGAGTTGGTCATTACGGATAATTTGACGAAGATCTATAATAGGCACAAGCTGGATGAGGTTCTTCTCTATGAGTCCAACAGGGCCAACCGATCTAAATCCAATTTTGGTGTCATTTTGATGGATATTGACTATTTCAAAAGGACCAACGATACCTATGGTCATCAAAAGGGTGATAAGGTGCTGAAGGAGTTTGCAGATATATTGCGGCGCAGCTCAAGGCGAAGCGATGTTGTAGGCCGATGGGGAGGTGAAGAGTTTATGGTCATTTGCACGGAAACAACGTTGAATGGCTTGGTCGCATTTTCAGAGAATCTCCGAAGCAGCATATCCAAACACGCTTTTTCAACAGGTGAGAACAAAACAGCCAGTCTGGGTGTATCTGTGTATCAGGCGGATGAGAGTGTTAACGAATTGATAAAAAGAGCGGATGAGGCACTTTATCTGGCTAAGGAGAAGGGCAGAAACAGAGTTGAATATCGATGAGTCGCCTTCTGCTGGACTGCCTCATAGAGAATAATCAATAACGGGACAAATTCGAGATGTATATGAAGCTTGGTTTATTCTGATGGTGATAACTATGCATTCAAGGCTACGCCGATGGTGCCTGGGGATTTTGATATTCTCAATGACTTCCGTTAATTTAAGTGTTGCTGACAAGAAAAAATACCAATCCTGAACTTGGTTGAGACACCAATTCCAGTGGAATAAACGGGGCAGCAGTGGCATTGACCCCATTAATTGCCACATAAATCATTACTATACAGGCTTGGGATTACCACCAGAATGTGAGTCCTAGCTCCGCTTCAGCGGAGTTAAGATTAAACACCATGCCGAATGTAAAGTTCCTGGCGAACAGGACATGCGCATATATGCCAACCCGCAAAGGGTTGACCGTATCCACACAGTCTACATCGGTCGCTGTTTGAAAGAATTACCGAGGCATCTTCGATATGGAATTCAACTCTACATATTTCGAACTCTGGATCTTCAAGGCAGGCATGGCAATCATAGCATTCAACTGCCTGATTTCGAGCGGTTTCACTAATTTCGAAAAGCGGATAACTTTCCATGCTCCCTCCTCTATACCGCAATACCTGTATTTATAGTCTTTTCGGCTCTTATACAGAAGTTTATACATGATTTCGCATTCATGAGCATTAAAAAACGTCAATCAAACTGACTAATTCGAACTTGGTCATTGGATATCTGACCGTTGTAGAGGGCAGGGATTCTGAATAACGATTAAAGGGAGCAAATCCCTTCTTCTACTTCGACGTGGTCTGGTTTGAAGGCAAGTGATCCGATTATGAAGTCGATTGAAAACGCCGTCTGGGTGTTGAAGCAGGCCAACCTCATCGAATTAATTACCAAAAATTGTGCAGCTGATCAGGGTCGCCAAGTCAACACATTTACGTGTGCTGATAAACCCTAGCTCAATGCCAGAAACGACACCGGAGGCATTGGTCGATGGAATAGGTAACCCTGAAACTGATGGCAACCCATCGCAACCAAGGTCTGCAGAGCCTCCGGCCGATCGATTCCTTCGGCAATTACCTGCATGTTGAAATGTTGCGCGATTGAGATAATCACTTCGACTATGGCCTGATCATCCGTACTGGAATCGATATTGGCGACAAAAGCGCGATCAATCTTGACTCGATTGATGGGCAATCTGCGCAGATAAGCAAGTGAAGAGTAACCGGTACCGAAATCATCGATGGATATCTGTAAACCCGCCTCTCTCAGTCGTTGCATTTTTTCGATCGCCTCCTCAACATTATCAAGTAAGGTTCGCTCTGTCAGTTCCAGTTCAATCTGTTCTGCGGAGACATTCCGTTCTCTGATCGTAGTTAGGACACGATTGACAAAATCGGGTTGATGAAACTGTTTTGCGCTGAGATTGACCCCGAGTTTCGCCCCGGCAGGCCAGGCACCTTGTGTATTCAGCAACTTGACCAGTCGACAGGCTTCAATCAAAACCCATTCGCTCAGCGGCACAATGAAACCGGATTTCTCGGCCATAGGTATGAAACTGTTGGGTAACAGCAGTCCTTTGTCCGGATGGTTCCAACGAATCAGGGTTTCAGCCCCGATTATCCGGCCTTGTTGATCAACCTGGGGTTGTAACCAGAGTTGAAATTCACCGGATTTGAGTGCCGAGCGCATATCGTAATCCAGACTCAGACGGTGGCTGGTCTCCTCATCCAACGAGGTATCATGCAGATGAATGGTGTTCCGGCCCAGCGATTTGGCACGGCGAAGTGCCGAACGGCCATGACTAAGCACCGCCTGAGGCCGATCGTCATCAGCCTTGAAAATGGCGATACCTGCACTGGCCGCAACACTGACCGTACGCTCATCGAGTTCACAGGGTTGCTCAATCTGCAGTAGAAGCCAGCGGGTTAATGCCACGACGCGTTCATTTGCGGCTGATTCTTCTGCGGACAAGTCGGTGATCAGAAGACCAAACTCATCCCCATCCAGGCGAGCGATTGCCGCCAGTTTCTCATCGGCAAAAACAAACCGCTTCGAGATGGCGCCCAACACGGCATCCCCAATCTGATAACCGAGAGACTCATTGATGTCACTGAAGTTATCCAAGCCTAAATAGATGAGTGCACAAAAACCCTGACCCGCTCCATGCCCTTTGCAAAGTTGATTCAGCTGTTTGAGCAAGTGTCTTCGATTTGGCAATCCGGTCAGATCATCATGAAAGGCAAGGTGCTCGATCCGCCTTTCAGCGACCCTCCTGCGCTCCATCTCATGGATGATCTGCTCGTGTTTGATGGCAGCTTCACAACCCTGACGCAAGCGCTCGAAAACCGGAGTCAGTGCACCCACCAGAATATCCGGCAGTGGGGTATTTCTACGGTCGAGTAGCAGCACACCGTTGTCAGCAAGTGGATAGGCATAGACAAACTGTCGTCCAAACTGAAACACAGTCACTTCCGCTGAAGTCAAAGCTCCGCGGAAGAAGTCTACAATCCACTCACCCACTTGCGGTGTTTCGAGAATTTCAGCCTGATGGTCAGCCGGCAAGGCAAAAAAGACACTCTTCTCAGGCCCAGGATAAGCATCGACAGGTAGCAATTCATCTTCGTCTATGCGCAGAAACAGATAAGCACGGCGCACGGAAAGACGACGCAAACAGACCTTCATCAGATGTCGTACCATCGGTACCAGTTGAGGATCAAGGCCGATATTCATCGCCAGCTCATGCTGAATGGAGATCAGATTCAGCGTATCGATCTGGCGTGAATCGCTCATCAGGCCAAGCCACCAATCACAGTCGTTTTATTCAACCACTGAATCCCCCCCTGGTGGGAGTTGGCTATCTCCCCGATGGAGAGAATGCCCAGTACCGAGACGTTGTTCGGCAGGCACTGACGTATGATTGCCAATTCATCACCGTAGTGTTCACCCAGTACCATGCGCCGGGAGATACAGTCGATCAAAAATACATTCAAGCCTGTCTCCTGGCCATAGCGAGAGGAGAAACGATCACGAAGATTGGCGACAGCACTGCCTGCGGCTTGCACCAGCTCATGAGGACTGGCGTGCAACAGATAGACCATGGCATTGGTTGGGACCGCCCCAGCAAAAACAATAGCGTTTCTCACACGATTGACCGGATCACGCACCAGAAACTCACTGTCTAATTGGGCCATGCCAAAAGGGTAGTGATTCGCCAGCGCCGCAAACTCCTCAACCGCCACCGTACGCCCTAGGTGTTGGGAGAGAATGTTCAGGTAAAACGGAAAGGCTGGTTGGTAGTTGATCTGCTGAATCTGGTTGTCCAAGGCGTCCGTGATGAGAAACGGCCCTTCTACTGGCTCCCAACCATGACTAACACTGGTCACCAGTTCCAGGGTGGTGAATAGCAATAGCGCCGCATTCAACAATAAACCATCGGCGGTGATCACATTCGGCTGGATAGAGAAATCCCTATAGCCGCAACCGGCACCTATGACCTGCACATCAGGCCCGATACAGTCGTGCAGCGTGGTGACAAAATTATCCACACCCCGGGAGAGACCATCAATGACGATCAACACCCCCGAGGGATTGGGGTTCATGTTCAGTATCTGCTGTATATCATGGTTGAGCTCATGCTCCGATCTGTTGATGTTGGGCACCACAGTGGCTGCTGAAGTGGATGTAAGGCCACACACCGCGATACCATCCTCATAAACTTGATCCTGAAGCAACACACCTGGAACAACCACGCCCACAGCGGGAATAGAAAGTTCACGCAACAGACTTGGGAGTTGTTTGAGATCGATCTCGTTGGCACTGCCTATCAGCAGTAAAAGCCCCTTCGCGCCTTGATCGATTGCTGCCTGCAAGCTGTCTCGAAGCGCTGAAACAGTACTGCTTTCTTCGAGCTGAACACTGGAAAAGACTCTGTTCATGAGTGTCTTTGGATTCGTGATTGGGAAGATACGGTCTATATAACCATGTAAGGCAATGATCGCCAAGTCTTTTAGTGACTGGCCATGGTGATCTACAGTCACCTGCTACGCTCAAAAGCGGTTGTTGATCACAGATCAATATGAAGCGGGGTTCCTGTCTGTTACCTCAACAGATAAACAATCACCTGGCTCGCATGAATTCAATCATGTGTTCTCATATCTTGCCTTGTACGGTGCTAGCATTCGCTTTGGACCAGTCACTGAGTTTTATATTACGGCTGTGTCCGGCTTAGTAATCCGCCATCATGACGGTGAATGCCAGAATCGGTCTATGTGTATCATTCATAAAGATTATTTGTATCTATTTTTTTTGTTTATAATACTAAATGATATATAACAATTGAATCTACTGATTGGAGTGAAGTTTTTTCGTATTGGAGATGGGTCTATGTTTAGACTGGGTCACGAAAAGATAAAATACATCATTGAGCAGTTGGATCGTGCTATAGAAAACCACCAAATATGGTTTCAAAACGTAAATCGCTCTCTTGCCTGTCGCGTACCTTGCAAACCGGAGGATCTTTTACCGGATGCGCATCGGAACTGTGATTTTGGCAAGTGGTATTATCGATTGGATGATGAAATTCTTCTGCGTCACGATGGCTTCAATGCCATTGAGAAAGAGCACCATCATATGCATAATCTTGCTACGGAGTTGTTGATAGAGTGTCAGGATGCCACTGTTTCAAAGATTGATAAGTACGATCAATTTTCCAAGTCCGTTGAGCGTCTTCGCATGCAGATAATGAGCTTACAACGTGAGTTGCAGGATTCCCTGTTTAATGTGGATTCCCTGACAAGCGCACGTACACGGTCAGGCATGCTGACAGAGTTACGAAGGCAACATGAGCTGGTTAAAAGGAGTGCGTTTACATGCAGTATCGCCATGATGGACTTTGATCACTTTAAGCAAATCAACGACAATCATGGTCATCAGGAAGGTGACATGGTGTTGAAGACTGTCATCAGATACATCTTAGACAGTATCCGTCCTTTCGATATGGTGTTTCGCTATGGTGGAGAAGAGTTTCTGCTTTGTTTGCCCGGTACAGACCTGAGTACAGCAAATTGTGCGGTCGAGAGATTGAGGAGCGGTATTGAAAATCTGATTATCTCAGGCATCACCAAAGCAGAAATGCGAATTACGGCATCATTTGGCATGACAGCTTTATCAAACGAAATATTTATCGAAGAGTCAATTCATCGTGCTGACCAGGCGCTGTATCATGCCAAAACAACCGGTAGAAATCGCTTGATAGCTTGGGAGAACATGAACGCTGATCTTATCGAATCATGAAGTGATGTGCTGACTACTTGCTCAAAAACCGCTGCCAATGGAAGTTCCTAGACCTCCACTCCAATACGCCTGTTATCTTGCTGATAAATAAATGAATTACGGATGACCTAAATAACATTTATCTTCGCCGTACAGCTCCACGGTTCCCGCTGAGGTGTTTGAACAGATACTGATGAAAGGCAGCAAACCTTTTCACCTTCACTTCTCCATATACGGGCCTTGATCAAATAACCCCAGATTATTGTACACACCTTAAGCCCAGCATTGGGAATAAACAAAATACCCATCTCTGAAGCACTTTCCTGTTGATGGAAACAGGGTAACAATAATCAACGATCCATTTAGATCCAGCGGTGAAATAGGGTGTAAATAAGAAAATAATCGTCAACTTATTGAGATTGACACGGCTTGTAGTGATGAATTTGCCAGGATTAAGCGAAGTACACGCTCAGTACGCACTGATACCGCTATCCGTTTTTCTGCTTGATAGAAATAATGGATGGGTATCGAGCTAAATCAGGTTTCTAGCTAATTCAAGTATCTCGGCTTCGTCAAGATGGAGGATGTGGTATCCGTCAAGCGGGGGCAGGAGATTGTGGCTCATTTGGTTGCTTGATTCTTAAAGCCGTAAAAACGTCCGGAGTTGAACTTTGGACGGTTTTTACATGGCATAACTTTGAAGATCAGAAAGGCATTGGAACAGGGTAGAATCGGACTGAAGTAAAGGGCCTTGAATTGACTGAGGTTGAATAACCGGTAATTCGTTTATATCTGTCCTGTTTCCGTCTGTTGAGTTGATAACTAGGGGGTGTTGCGTTTATTCTACTGAAACTTCAGTCTCATATTTATGATAATTTCAACATGCTGAACTTGCTCGCGGTAACAACATCTGCGCTAGTGATCCTGCTCGTATCTGCACATGATTCAGAGGCTTCCTCAAATAGTACGAATAACCCTGCTAACCGTCAATGCATGGATTGCCATGAAAAGGTCATTGATCAATGGCGTCATTCCCTGCATGCAAAAGCCCTTAGTCCAGGTGTGCTGGGGCAATTTGCCCTGTTCGATGGGGAGACAATTGCCGACTGCCTGAGTTGCCATTTCCCTAACACTGAAACCGGAGAGGCCTTGGGTAATTGGAGCGGTTCGGTTAGCTGTTTTTCCTGTCATGGTCATTTAACAAGTCCTCATCCATCTGAAGTCCCAGTCACCAGAAGTCCTGTCACTTATGAGTCTTGTGTCTACTGCCATCAGTTTGTTGACAATGGTATTCTGGTTAACGGCAAGCCCTTGGAAAACACAGTTGAAGAGTGGAGGCAGAGCCTCTACCCCAGGCAGGGCATCACCTGCATCAGCTGCCACCTGCAGGAGGGTAATCATTACATCCGTGGTATACATGATCCGGAAATGACACGGTCCGGCCTTATCGTTTCCGGGTTGCGTAACCAAAAGCAGATTGAGATCACCCTGCAAAACCAGGGCGCAGGCCACGCCTTGCCAACCTACATCACACCACGAATTCGTGTGCAGTGGAAAAATGCCAGGGGTCAGTCAATTCCGATCACTACCGTCCAGCGTAAGATGGATTGGAACGAAACTCGCGGATGGACTGAGATTCATGATTCCCGTCTGCAACCACACGAGCAGCGCACCATCCATTTCAACACAGACAACACTGCTGTTGGCTACATTGAAATTTGGGTGGATCCGGATGCAGACTACTACGAGCGGGTCTATCCTGCTATTCTCAAAGCTATGAATGAATCCGATGTTTCTCAGGAATCAAAGGATATGATCCGCTCGGCAATGCAGGTGGCAGGACAATCAAGTTACCTGCTTTACTCCCTTCGCTGTGGACCGGATGATGGCGCCTGCCAGTAAAACAGTGCTGCGCCGGCTCATCCTGCTTGTGCTCACGCTGTTACTCTTGGCCTGCCAGAAACACACCGCTCAGTCACCCGACCCGTCGAAACCGCAGCAGCCGCCTCGTCCAGCACTGTCACTTATCATCCATCCCTATGACAATCCCAGTAGATTGCTGGCAAAATTCTCCCCGCTGGCAAGCTACCTCGGTGAACAGCTGAATCTGCCGGTGGAACTGGTGATTGCGCGTTCCTACATCGATCAGATTCAGCGCATCTCAAGCGGGCAGGCTGATCTGGCTTACATGGGGCCAACCCCTTTTCTGCGGGCTCAGGACCACTATCTGAAACATTCGCAAAACAAGCTGATTCCGCTTGCCGCCGAGGTCAAGCAGGGCAGAGCCAGTTACCACAGCGTGATTGTCGTGCGTGAGGACGCCCCGATCGCTGAACTAGCCGATTTGAGCAACCGCACACTGGCATTTGGTGCTCCACACTCCTTCAGCAGTCATTACGTACCACGTGTGATGCTCGGCAACGCCGGCCTATCAATTGAAGATTTAAGGGACTACGCGTTCCTCGGACGACATGAACGCGTGGCGCTATCGGTATTGCATGGTGACTTTGATGCTGGTGGAATCAACGAAGATGTCGCACGGCAATACAACGAACGCAGCCCCGGTCTGCGAGTTCTCTCCACCTCCCCACCATTGCCACCACATCTGATCGTCGCCCGCCCTGGACTTGAGCAAAAGCATGTCATCGCGTTGCGCAGTGCACTGATATCCCCCACGGAAGACCCAGCTGGTTTTGCCCAAGCCATGCAGGCGCTGGGCGGGGCTACACGATTCACCAAACCCGAGATGTCGCGCTTTCAGCGCGCCCGTCGTGTGATTGCCACAGTGGAATCCACCCCCGCTGAACTACCACAATGGTAAAGCACAACTGGTCATTGACAGAGCGTCTGACCGCAGGTGTCGGGCTGGCCATGGTCATGCTGAGTCTGGTGCTCGCTGGTGGTGGGTATATTGCGCTCTCTAAGCTATTCGAGACCCACCTAACCGAGCGCGCCGTATCGCAGGCCCGGCAGCTGGCACTGTTCTCGGTGGATGCCATTCTGGTATATGACTATGCGACACTGGAGCGTTACACCACCGAGTTGGCCCGTGAACCCGGCATCGTCTCGGTTCTCATTCGACGCAACGATGGCGAACTACTGGCCGAGGCGGGTGTCTCGCCCGAACTCGACAATCCCTCGCTGATTCATGTCGAACAAGGCCTTTCGATCGGTAATTCTGAGATCGGCCGCGTCTTTTTATCTGTCGACCGAGCGGGCATGGTGGAGGCCCTTTTTCGCGTCGGGCTAAGCGGCCTCGGCCTGCTGTTGCTTGTATTGGCAATTCTGTTCCTTGCGCTGCGTAAGTTTATCAACAGCGAACTCATCCTGCCGGTGCAACAACTGGCCCAGTCCATCAACCCGCTGCATGCCGAGCAATGCCCTGAGCCCACCGGACTGCCGGAGGAGTTACAACGCCTGGCACAGACCTTCCAACGATTGTGCGGCGAGATCAAGGATCATCTCGCCAAACGCGACCAGGCTGAGCACATGGTGCGTAGCGTTACCGAACGCCTGAACCGTGACCAGCGCTTGGCCGTCGTCGGTCAGATGGCCGCCGGGCTGGCACACAACCTCAATACACCGCTGGGGTCGATTAAGGGTTATGCGCAATTGCTGGAAGAGAGTGGCGATGATAGCCAACAGCATCAGGCCCGGCTGATTATCGAACAAGCGGAATCCTGCGCAGCCAAGGTGACCAACCTGTTGACTGCCGTACGCCTGCCAGAGATCGAGCAGCAGGCCTTCGATCTCCATCAACAAGTAAATGGTGCGGTAGAATTGATTGCGCCGATACTCAAGGGATACGACGTGAAAATCAATCCCCCTGTCGAACCTGAAGGGGAACGTTGTATTGTGACTGGTGATCCCGGCGCCCTGGAACAAATACTGTTCAACCTGCTGGCCAATGCTGCGCAGGCCGGCGCAATCCATGTCAACCTATCGGTTATTCGCACCAGTGAATCCGGGCTCGTCCATCTGCGCGTCGAAGATGATGGGCCAGGAATTCCGAGCAACCTGCAATCGACACTGTTCGATCCCTTTGTCACCAGCAAGCCACCGGGAGAGGGCACCGGCCTAGGACTGTATATGAGCCGTCAGATTGCCATTCAGATGGGTGCCGAGTTGAGTATGGTTACACAAGACCTCAATAACGGTGCATGTTTTAATCTGATTCTGCCGGACCATTACGCAAGCCAAGGCGAAGAGACTACATGACCACACCCAGCCCTCACCACCTATATATCGCTGAAGACGATGCAGCAATGGCTGGTCTGTTAGCTGAACTGGCAAGAAAATGTGGTTTTGTGGTTGATCATTTCGCCGATGGTCACACCGCACTGTCTGCGCTGACCCGGGAACCACCAGATGCACTGCTTGCTGATATCCAGATGCCAGGCATGAATGGACTGGAGTTGATTGAAAAGAGCGCGGAAATATGTCCTGGGTTGCCGGTTGTCATCATTACCGGTTTCGCCACCGTGCCTGATGTGCAACGCGCATTTCGTGCCGGCGCCATGGATCTGATTACCAAACCTTTCGACAACGAAGATGTCCGCCTGGCGTTGAAGCGTATTGTGCGTCAGCTTGCCAGAGAGCGGCGCATGGAGTCCCTCAGTCAACGTCTTGCCATGCTCGAACATGGTAAGGCTACTCCTGTGGTCAACAGCCGCGCCATGCAGGATGTGATGTCGCTGATCGACAAGATCGCTGATCTGGATACACCGGTACTTCTCAGCGGCGAAACCGGTACCGGCAAAGGTGTCTTGGCACAGGCCATCCATAGCACCAGCGCCAGAAGAAACGGCCCCTGGTTCAGTGTCAACTGCGGCGCACTGGCGGAATCAGTGATCGAAAGCGAACTGTTCGGCCATGAACGAGGCGCCTTCACCGGTGCCGATTCGCGTAAGCGCGGCATACTCGAATTGGCCCACACCGGCACTCTGTTCCTTGACGAAATCAACAGTGCCAGTGCCGCGGTACAGACTCGTCTGTTGGAGTTCGTACAGGAGCGCAGCTTGAGGCGTGTGGGCGGCAGCCAGTCGATTCAGGTTGATGTGCGCTTGGTCATTGCCAGCAATCAGGAGCTGGGTGACTTGGTCAAGCAGGGACGTTTCCGTGAAGATCTTTGGTATCGGCTCAATGTATTTCCACTGCAACTGCCTCCATTGCGGGAGCGGCGTGACGACATCATCCCGCTCGCCGAGCGATTTGTACTGACAACCGCACGTCAACTTGGCTGCGCAGCGCCAAGCTTCAGCGATGAATGCGAAGCACTGTTGCAACGCTATAGCTGGCCGGGCAACGTACGACAACTGGAAAATGTCATGCATCGTGCCGTGGTGCTCGCCGATGACAGTCTGATCGAAAAACAGCATTTACCACCGGAATGCCTGGAGGGTACAAACCCGGCATCCGCCCCAAGCCATAACTGGGATGCCGATGCCAGCCTACAACAGGTGGAGGCTCGCTGGATACAGCACATGATTGAACGTTGCAACGGCAACAAAAGCGAGGCTGCGCGGCGGCTTGGGATCGATGTTTCGACCCTGCACCGCAAGTTACGTAGCTGAACAGAGTCCGGTGGTCAGAAGCACCATGGCAAAATGCCCCACCGTTGCAATTCGCCACGACCTGACCTCGCCACAACCACCCTAAGTCATTGATACTTCACGTTGGCACTCTGCTTGCACTGTGGATTTCCAGTGCATGCAAGTTGCACATAACAAATCACTACACCAATGTTGGAGGATCATTATGAAGCCAATTCAATGGCTGACCTGCGCGGGCCTCGCCCTGTCACTGCTTGCCTTGCCGGTACAAGCGTTGCAAGTACCCGGCCCGTTGGTCGATGTCGACTGGCTGGTCAAGCACAAGAGCGAAGTGGTCATACTCGATGTGCGCAAAGACAAAAAGAGTTTTACCGCCAAGGCCAAAAAGAAAGCAAGTATCGCCGGCATGCAAGGCTGCGGCGCCAAGAAAGGCGCTGGCATTAAGGTCTCCGGCCATATACCGGGCGCGGCACTGGTACCCTGGAAAGAAGTGCGTGCCAAACGCACCGTGGATGGGATACCGCTAATCAAACTGGTGCCGACTCAATCAGAAATGGAGTCACTGATGCAAAAGCACGGCGTTAACAAAAACTCCGCTGTAGTCATCACCATGAAAGGTGCACAGTCCAAGGATGTCACCTTCGCCACTCGTCTGTACTGGCAGATGAAATATTGGGGGCATGAGAATGTCGCGGTACTGGATGGTGGCACAGCAGCCTGGGATGCTGCCGGTCATGCGTTGAGTCGGGATAAATCTAAGCCCTCAATGGGTAACTGGACTGCCGGCTCGCCCAACACTTCAATTATGGCCACTACTGCAGAAGTCGAACACGCTATTGGTAATGGTACTCAAATCATGGATGGCCGTACCGAGGACTTCTTTCTCGGCACTACCTACAAGAAGAAGTACGTCTATGCCCCGGGCCACATTCCTAGCTCAAAGGTTTTTCCACATGAACTGTTGGTGAACGGTGAAAAAGCCGCGACTTTCCTGCCGGCGAAGAAAATCGCTGCATTGATGAAAGCCAAGGGCATGGATGCCAATGCCCAGACCATCACTTACTGTGATTCCGGTCATCTCAGTACCGGCCACTGGTTCATCATGCACGAACTGTTGGGTAACAAGAACGTCAAGCAATATGACGGCTCGATGCATGAGTGGACCAAGCTGAAGAAGAACGTCGACACGATTTAATCCAATCAAAGCTACGGGCCACCTTGTGTGGCCCACAGGTTTGCGTACAAGCCCAGATAACCCGCGAAACAAGAGGCATTCATGCAGTTACTAAAAACACTCTGGCAAAAACAGTGGCCGTTCTGGCTCGGTGGCCTGTTCGTCGGCCTGGCCGAGATTATCTTCTACTACCACTACGACATGTTCATCGTAGTCACAACCGGTCTGGCGCAGATGTTTGCGGTTGCTGAGGTCAATCTGTTTGGCGTCGACTGGTTGGCTCGTGTCTACGAACCAGGTATCTATTGGTTCATCGTGTTTGCGATTGTCGGCGCACGCATGGCAGGTATCGCAGAGAAGGACCACCGCGACTGGGTGCATTACGATGGAGGGATGTTGGCGTTGGCGTTTATCGGCGGATTCCTCTTCTCGTTTGGCACTCGCATCGCTGGCGGCTGCACCACCCACCATTTTCTCGGTGGAATCCCATCCATGAGCATAGCCTCCTGGGTTGTCCTGCTGAGCGGAATTCCATTTGCTTTCCTTGCCTTCAAGCTTGTCACCGGATTGGGTAAGGGGGGCTATCTCAGGCACCAGGAAACCTGGTGTGTATCCTGCGAGCAGGATGGCGCAGAGCATAATCACAATCCGGGTTACAAACCGGGCTATAAACCCTGGAAAAATCCTCTCCATCTTGGTCTGACCTGTCTCTTGCTGGGATTCCTTCTGGTTCCGCTCTATTACGGCCTGACAAGTGATATCGCAGGCTCCATATCCCAGATCGGTTGGGGTGAGTTGGCCTGGCTGGCTGCGCCTGGCCTGTTGCTGGGATTCGGCATTGCGAAGACCGGTTTTGGCACTGAGTGTTCAGCCATGGCGCCCGAATCCGCCTTCACCAGCCACGATTTTTATCGCAAGAATGGAGTGCCTGATTGTACCTATCGCATGTTCCGCGGCATGTTACCGTTACAGGGTTTGATGGTATCCATCGTCACCCTGAACCTGTTTATTGTTTACTCCTGGATCTGGGGCGAGGGCACGATACCCAACGCCTCTGGCGATGAAGGCCTGTACTGGGGGCATATCCTGGGTGGCCCGTTGCTCGCAATGGGTGCGGTGCTGATGATCGGCTGTGAGGTACGAACCTATGCCCGCTTGGGACTGGGTTACTCGACCGCGCTGGCAGCTCTGCCGGGCTTCTACCTGGGCTACCTGCCTTACACCCTGTATCAAGAAACCATCGACGAGGTGGTATTCGGCGAAGGCCTGACGGAGTACATCACCTTCGCGGAGTGGGCATCCGATACATTTGGCGCCTCAGAGCAGACCTGGGCCTTCGTATACTCGGGATTGATGATCGCCATTCTGCTATGGACCTTTGCAGCCGCACGGCGCTTCTTGCGCCTCAGAGCCCGCGAATTACTGGTTCGCAATACCGATCAACTGGTCTATGCGCCCGGCGGTTCCTGATATTCACTTTCCTTGGTATATGGCGCTAACATAGTTGCCCTTAGCCCCGTGGTTATCACGGGGCTTTTTTTGTATACCAGTACGCCGAGGAGTTCACCGGAGCGAAAAGCGAGATTCTGAATCTACACGTGAGACGACCCCGGACAGAATAAAAACATGACATACTAAAAAAGCCGTTAACAGGCCTACGGGTATCCCAAACGCCATTCTTCTTTGCCTTACGGCACCACGGTTTTCGGAGTAGTGTTTTAACTGATACTGACGGAAGACGGCAAACCATCTCACCACCACTTCTGCACATGCAGCGGTTGATCAGATCACTCAAAATTAACGGCACTCACCTTAAATCCGACATTGAGGCGTTGTCTGAATTACGACACATCGTGCTACTCAAGCTGTTGTAACTCATCGGAATCACGTGCTATCTAAATAAAAAAATAAAATAAAAACAATAGATTAAGTTGATGGTGTGGTTCTTGCTTTATGTCGTCTATGAGATTACTTGAGGTGCAGTCATTTGAATGATTTTAGATTCGAATCTTTTTCGACCGATTATGGTTTTGACGGTTTATCGCTCGATAATAACCAATCTCTCGGCCCTTATATCCCTGATACTCAAGAGTGCTTAAGTTGCGGCGTCTGCGTTGGCAGTTGCCCAACATATCGCATCAGGCCAGAAGAAAACTATGGCCCTCGTGGCCGAATCCGCTTGTTGGAGAAAGCAGTACGAAAAGGCGAGGCACTTGATATGAATGAGCAGGCCGCTTTGGCTTCCTGTACGCTGTGTCAAGCCTGTGAAACCTTATGCCCGTCAAAAATGGCTTTTGCTGAGCTCTACCGGCAGGCGCTTGAGGGTGATCATTTCAAGCCTAGCAAGAGCTTGCTGGTTTCATGGATACTTGCATTGGCCATGGGAGGCGAGACAACCCGGCGACGATTGAATCATTCGATCCGCATCTATCAACGCAGTGGATTACCACGACTCTTTGCGCTGTTGGCGAAGCTACCGTTTCTGAAAAGCATTCAGCCATTATTGGTGTTACTCCCGACGCCTCACGACCCACAGCCGATTGTCGGTTTTGCACAAACTCGGGTGGATCCGCCCTTGAGGGAAGTAATCCTGTTCACCGGTTGTATAGCCAGTCTATTCGATACACGCACTCACAATGCGACCACTACATTACTGTCCCGGATTGGCTGTGACGTGACTGTGGTTGAAAATCAGACTTGTTGTGGTGCTGCCTATGCCCATAATGGAGAGATGAGTCAGGCAAAAGTCTGTTTGGAACAGAATCTGACCGCCTTTACCAACTCCAGTACTGTCATCTACAACTCAAGCGGTTGTGGTGCCTTTCTGAATGATTATCCCGCACTCATGGGGTGTTGGGAAAAAATTCCGGATGAAATACCATCATTCCTCGATGTTCTGGACTATTTAGATCAGAGTGATCTTTTCCATGAACTACAATTCAATCCACTGCAGACGCAGGTTGTCGTGCATGAACCTTGCAGTCAACGCAACGCCCTAAAAAACCAAACTCTGGCTTATCGATTATTGGCAAAGATCCCCGGTCTTAAGATCACATCCCTTACCGACAATCAGATCTGTTGCGGTGCCGGGGGCACAAAGATGGTTACTCAGCCTGAACTGGCCAATCCCATGAGAGATGAGAAGGTCGCCGCTCTGACATTGGGTGGCGCGGATATACTGGTTACAACCAACCTCACTTGCGCACTGCACCTTGCGAGCGGGGCTCGCGATGCCGGTTTTAAAGGCCAGGTGATGCACCCGGTACAACTCCTTGCACAGCAGTTAATCGACTGATCATCAACAGGGTTCTGTGACTGGATTGTTTTTGGGTTCACACAATCACTATAATGTTCAGCAGGGGGTGCGATAAAACATTAAAGCAAGACATCCATTCCTAAATCCTAAACGTCGAAGCGTTTGAACCTGCCTTGACTGAACAAGCGCTATCATAATCGGGTGGCGTGGTTAAGGACCGGATGGTGTTGCTCTGGTTACCAAGAATGGTGCTGTATGACAAGATGCATAAAAACGGTCTGGTTAACCAACGATACCGGTTATCATGCTAGGTAACGCTTTTTTCGGGTTCCCGCCAGGGATTGTGCTGCAGATGGGTGGAATTCCGCCAATCTGTTTGAAAACCTGTATTTTTCTGATATTTATTTTATCAATTAAATCAGTGACTTACGAAATTATGATGTTTGTATCATGAACTGGCGTGACATTTGCGGCTATCCTTTCTTCATTGCTCGAGTTTATCGAGTCAATTTCTCAATCTATAGAAAATAAATAGGTGGATCAATGAAAAGAAGAGTCTTTTTAACCAGTAGTGTAGCCTTACTGACAGCTGCTTTATCAATACCGATGTCAGCGCAGGCGGCCAAAGAGCGCGTCGTCTTCAGTGGCGGCCCGGCAGGCGGTACCTTCCAGGTTGTGGCCAACGCTATCCAGGTCTACAAGCCTATCAAGAGTTCGAAGGATTTTCGTGTTCGCGCTCAGTCATCTGCCGGTTCAGTGGAAAACCTGCGTAAGGTGAATTCCGGCAAAGCGCAGATGGGAACGGTCTATTCCGGTCATGTCTATCTGGGGCGTAACGGCCAGATGAAGAACGATACCAAGAAGTACGAAAATGTCATGGCGGTAGCCTGGTTGTATGGTGCACCTGCACAGTTGGTTGTTCGCAAGGGCTCCGGTATCAAGAGTACCAAGGACCTGGCTGGAAAGAAGGTCGGTGTCGGTAATGCAGGTTCTGGTGCTTTCGCCAACTGTGAGCTGTTCTTCACCCATATGGGTGTTTGGGATAAGGTTGAGCGTAACGCAATGGGTTACAACGATGCCGCATCGGCATTCGGTAACAACCAGCTGGATGCGTTCTGGCTGTTTACCGCATTCCCAAGTGGTGCTGTGATCATGGCGGCGCAGACCAATGACATTGAGTTGATCGACCTGGGTAAGGATGCCAAGGAGAGTGGTTTCTTTGACCAGTACCCCTATTTCTCCCAACTCTCAGTGCCTGCCGGTACTTATCGTGGCGTTGATTACGACTCCCCATCATTCCAGGACTCTGCACTGTGGGTGGCGAACAAAGATGTTTCAGAAGATACGGTTTATAAGATGCTTTCGGCCATCTATACCGATGAAGGTCTGGCGCACATGAAGCAGCAGAAAAAAACCTTCAAAAACATGAGTCTGGAGACAGGTACTCAGGGTGTGGTGACTCCTTGGCATCCGGGTGCGATCAAGTTCTGGAAAGAAAAAGGCATGATGTAAGCCATACTCGACCTAGCCAAAGGGCGGGAATTACTCCCGCCCTTTTTTAACAGGGGCAGGTTTCAAAACAAAATAATCACAAAGAATGAGGGTGGGGCATGCTGTTTAGTAAACTGAACAAGTTTGAGCAATGGGCATTCGATGCCATGGCCATCGGTCTGGTGCTGTTTTATTCCTATTCCGCAGTGCTGGAGCCAGCAGCCACACAGTTTCATCGTGGTGTTTACGTCATTATCACCTATATCCTGGTTTTTCTGCTTTACCGCTCCAATTGGGGCGGTATCTATGGGCGCATTTGGGACTACTTACTGATGGTGGTAGCCATAGTTACACTAGGCTATTGGATACTGAATTTTGAGGCCATCAACTATCGTGCTGGTGCAGAGAACGAACTGGATACATGGATTGCAGTAGCGGGTGTGCTGGTTGGTATCGAAGTTGCCCGTCGTGTAGTAGGCACGGTGTTTGTAGTAATAGGTACCATTATGTTGCTGTTCGGGGTCTATGGAGATTCCGAATGGATACCGGAAGTGATTCAGCATGCGGGAGACACCTTTCCACTGCTCTGTGTCAGCATTTTCTACAAGAGCGATGGTGTCTTCGGCATCATGGCCAACGTGCTGGCGACCTATATCATCCTGTTTGTGATTTTTGGCGCATTCCTGGAGAAAAGTGGTGCGCAGAGATTTTTTATTGACTTCCCGCTGGCAGCGGTAGGTCACAAGATTGGTGGCCCTGGCAAGGTATCGGTGATTGCATCCGGTTTGTTCGGGTCGATTTCGGGTAGTGCCATTGCCAATACAGTTTCCACCGGTGCATTTACCATTCCGATGATGAAAAAAGCAGGGTTTCGCCCACATGTGGCAGGTGGCATAGAACCGGCTGCATCCCTGGGTGGAATGTTCATGCCACCGATTATGGGTGCGGGCGGGTTCATCATGGCGGAACTGACCGGTTTGCCCTATTCGCAGATCATGCTGGTGGCGATATTCCCTGCGCTGATGTATTTCTTTAGCGTTTTTATGATGGTGCATTACGAGGCTAAAAAAGAAAACATTGTCGGTGAGCGCAGTAAGGAAAAAGCAATGGATATCCTGAAAAAGGAGTGGTTCTATGTGCTACCGCTGGTCATGATTACCATTTTCATGCTGGCAGGCTATTCACCGGGCTACTCGGCAATTCTCGGCATTGTTACCTGTATTGTTGTCAGCTGGTTTCGCAAGAAAACCCGTATCGATCTCAAAGGATTCGTGCATGCCTCCCGAGCCGGCGCAGAGTCCAGCCTAAAAATTGGTGCAACGGTTGGCGTGATCGGCATCATCATTGGTGTACTGACCTATAGCGGCCTGATATTGACCTTTGCAGATATCGTTATCGAACTCGCAGACGGAAAGCTGTGGCTCACGATACTGTTTATTGCCCTGGCTTCATTGATTCTCGGTATGGGTGTGCCTGTCACCGCTGCTTATCTGATCACTGCGGTGGTCGCGGTGCCGGCGTTAACTGAACTGGGAATTAACCCACTTGCTGCCCATATGATTGTTTACTGGCTGTCGCAGGACTCAAATATCACACCTCCGGTCTGCATTGCAGCCTTTGCCGGTGCGACAATCGCCAAGGCGAATATGTGGGCAACTGCATGGATCGCATTCAAGTTCGCCAAGTTCCTTTATCTGGCGCCGTTTATTTTCGGATACGTGCCTGCGTTCTCCCTGGATGGAAGTGCAACAGATATCGCGGTGACCTTTGTACTGGTGTTTTTTGGTACCTGGGCGTATAGCTGGTTTCTAAGCGGAATCTGGCTCAAGCGTAGTAAGCCGGCCACCATCTGAGGATGAAATCATGTCGAAATCAAACCTTTTAAAACAGATCGAATATAAAAAAATCCTCTATGTGACCGACTTGTCCGAGTCTGGACGGCAGGGATTTCTGCATGCGGCAACCATTGCCCGTTACAATGATTCCGGACTGACTGTTTTTCACGTGGTGGATGACCGCGACCTGCAAAGTTTAGCGAGTTATATGGGCGATGACCTGTGGAAGGAACTGGTGAGCAGAAGCCTGGATGAAGCCAGAAAGATACTGGTCACACGGAAAAGAGACGATGTTGCCATCAAGAATGTTGAGCAGTTTTGCGAGGAGTGCATCTCTAATCAACCTGAACAGCCTGTGTTGAGCTATGAAGTGAAGGTCGAAGTAGGTGGGGCACTGGAAAAAATCCTTGAGGAGGCCCATACAGGGGCATACGATTTACTGGTGGTTAGCAAACATGGGAACCGAGTATCGGTGAAGGATGCCGTGATTGGCGATACCACTCGGCGCATAGTTCGCCGATGTAGGATACCTGTTCTAGTTGTGCCACTTGGTGAGTAATGTGGCTGTAGGCAGACAGAGTGGAGTAGGCTTTATTAAATATCAGTTTTCAACATGAGCAGAAATTTGAAAAAATATTTTATGGTGAGTTGGCCTACTCCAAGATCATAGAATAGACGGAATTTCTAATTAACTCTGTAGATTTGAACTAAGGCCTCGAGCTCTTGCTCAGTCCAATCGTGAGCAGTCTGCGTATCAACATGAAGGATAGTGTGGTCGGGATTGGATATCACGGCGTGCACAGATATCAATGGCGAAAAGCTCCGCCAATAGTTTCATGCGATCAACGATCCGCTACCGTTGATGTTCATAGCTTTTGCCAGAAAGCGTATCGAAACCAAAGAGAAAAGCACGCCGGATGCAGCGGGAGACACATAGGTAGTAGGGGGACTTCCAACAGAACCAGGATTTACCTTATTACCAGCTTTAAAAAGTGCAGACTCGAAACCTTTGCTGATGCTCCTAGCCGCCCGGTTCAATCTATCCGTCAATAAACCCGGGTCAGCAGCCACAACACATCTTGTATCAATACTTACAATTCGGAATATGGGAAGATAATTCCCAATTTAAAGTGCACATTACCGAAAAGCTGATGCTTAGGTCACTGTTTGTACTGTTATTTTTGTGACAGAAGAATTATATTACTATGATGAAACAATTAGGCTTCTTGTACTACAATATCACGTTGTACAGGCAGTTACAGATCATATTTCGGCTATCTAAGGTGTATGGGGTTTATTGGCGATTGGATATTTCATTCTAATGGCTTAAGCCTTGAGAGATAGATACAGCTACACGGATTTGTGCTGACCCTTATCTCAATACTAAACAAGCAATCATAATAGAGCCCTATGCTATACAACCCTCCGCCGATATCCTCAACCAACAAGTCTGATGATGAAGAGGTCAACAAATCCCCATCAAATTACTCAGTTGAAGTAATTAAAACCTATAACGACTTTAAGCAACTGGAATGTATTTGGAATGAGCTGCTTTCAGATTCCCCTACAGATACATACTTCATGCGTTGGGAATGGATATCCAACTGGTGGGATATCTACGCTCAATCATCCGACGAGTTAAATATCATTGTAGTCAGGGATAACGACACTATCGTATGTATAGCTCCTTTTTTCACCCGTAAAAAATATTTATTCAAGTTTTACCCCTTCAAAGTACTCATGTTCCTCGGCACACAGGATACCAGTCAGGGTGATGTCTGTTCTGTCTACTCAGACTTAATCTATCGAACAGACAATTTGGATAAGGATAAACTGTTTGGCTTGGTTTTAGAGCAAGTAGTTAACCGCATTGATTGTGACAAGTTCTATTTTTCACGAGTCGACGTCAACTCGGCCAGCATCGAATATTTACTAAATACTTTCAATGACAGAGGATTAGAAAGATATACTAAACAAGTACTATTCAGCCCTTACATCAATCTTCCCGATAACTGGGATGCTTATATGCAGAGCATTTCCGCGTCAATGCGCTATAAAATCAGGCGCGAGCAACGCAAGTTTGAAAGAAATTTCAAAAACATCAGTTTCAGAAAAACAGCAGATCATAACGGGTTGAGTTCTGATTACGCGACACTGGTCAATCTACACCAGTCCTGGTGGGGCTCAAGGGGTGTCGTAGGCTCATTTTCAGACAGAAATTTTCATGATTTTCACAAGATTATGACCCGCACGATGCTCGATAATGATCACCTGGATCTAAGCTTTATCGAGAATGACGGTGAGAGTCTGGCGGCTATCTATTTAATCAAATACGAAGGTAAGATCTACTACTATCAATCCGGAATTTCGGAAGCGAACCGGAACGTTGCCCTCGGATATATCATGCATGCCTACTGCATCGAAGATGCCATCGATTCCGAGTTTACAGAGTACGACTTTTTACCGGACAGCGATTTCAACAGCTACAAAACTAAATATACGAAAATCTATAAAGACGTTGAGGTTGTCTATTTTTACAACAATCGTCTACTTGCAATACACGAGAAGTCTTTCAGGATCTTGCGCAAATTATACAAACGCCTATTCAGATCGAAGCAAAATCAGACTGAAGACCAATCTGTCTGAGCCTCCCAAATAAACAACTAAAATAAGAAAACAAATAAGACACCTAAAGGATGGGTGTCCCGTGGTATACCAGCCCGTTTGTTGAGTAGTGAGGTCGGATAAAAGGCTGTTTGAGCGGCACCGTCGTTGGCAGCAAATTGCACGGCACTGATGGTTTGTCTGCAGTAAAGTATATCGCTGAATCTCCACCCAGCTTTGTATCGTTAAATTGGAAGCTCCTACCCCCAAGCCATCTCCTGTCTCCAGAATTTAATATCATACTGATACTTGAGCCGTCACTCGCATAGGCAGCCAGATGGGTGTTACTTTCATCGCACCTACATACGCACTGATTGTGCGAATCCCCCAAAGTTCTGTAGCAACTGTAGGCATGGGAGAGGCATCTGCAGACCACGAGGCACATCCCGGATGACCGCGATGAGCAACCAGGATGGTCAGACCACTCGAAATTACAGTGGAAACGCCCTGATCGGCACCGGCATTAAACTCAACAGGTTGTCCCTGGGGAAGACTGATTTGGTGGCTTCAACCGTTAATGTCGATGTGAGCTGTTGCGTTTTCTTCCATCGAATTCAACTAGTAAACATGTCCATATCGTATATGAGGGTCTGCAAACCTAGTCGCGGCCATCGAGCTATGGACAGATGTATCGGTAGCATGGATGTTACTGGCAAGTTCAAATGGACCAGTCCCGTTGACTACCATGCCCTGTTGTAATACTTGGCATGCATTTAACAAAAATGATCCAGTTCGATATCGATTAAGATTGAGTGTTAACAGGCCCTAAGCCGAGTGAACCTGAACAGGCGGTTATTTCCGACCTGTCTTGTCGCCATCTGTTGCATTTATTCTACTTCTGAAACTTCAACACTCGTCATTTTGGCCATTCTTTTTTTCGGTCGCTAGCTATGCAACCTGGTATGCTTAACGGGATCTGGTGGAATAGAAAGGATAGAGATAATAAAACACCGGACCCATAGGGCCCGGCGTTTGTCGTATGAAAAGTGCGACGATTACTTACCGAAGCGGACAACAGGAGTCTGGTCAGCGGTCTTCTGCTTGTATACATCCCCATAGAAGGCGTCATTGTAATCTTCGATGCTGTAAAATGCGTCGAAGCCGGTAGGAGCCTTGGGTTGAAGGGTTTCGCTTGTGCTGGCAGAGACCAGACCGGTTGTTGCAAGAAGTAGAGTAGCAATCAGCAGTTTATTCATCCTGTTTTACCTATATAGCTTAAATATGAGCAGACTATAGCAAATAATAATATACTAATAAACATATTATATATGATGGGCGTTTAATTCTGATAGGGGCTTCACAATTTTGAGGGCTGATGCCTGGGATTTGAAACGGTATAACTCCCTAGAGTCTGTTAACAGGCCCTAAGTCTTACGTTCAGAACCTAAGATGTGTGGAAGCATTCAGACTCTTTTGTTGCCCTCTCCAGTTATCGATATGGAATTTGGTGAATGGCAGCCCGGTCAATTCGAAGAATCGGGGCCAACCGATACGCTCCACCCAATCATTGATCCGCTCCCAGTCTTTGGCATGGGTCTGATAAGCCTTGAGAATCCGTTTGACAATGGCTGTAGCCTCCGGCCAGCGTGGTGGATTGTTGGGGATACCGGCCGCCACCAGTTTTTGGAATGTGGGCCGAGTCCGGGCATTCGAGTGATTGCCGCCAACCCATACCGCCAGCTTTGAGTGTTCCGGATCGTTGATCTGCATCGGCGGGCAGGGTGGATAGCAGGCGCCGCAACAGACACATTTCCTCTCATCGACCTCCAGGGAGGGTTTGCCATTGACCATCGCAGGTCGTATCGCCGCTACCGGGCAGCGCGCCACCACTGATGGCCGCTCACAAACGTTTGCCACCTGAGTATGGTCGATTTTTGGGGGTTTGGTGTGTTGAATATTGATCGCGATATCACCCTGACCGCCGCAGTTGATTTGGCAGCAGGAGGTGGTGATATGTACCCGGTTGGGCATGTTCCATTGGCGAAATTCATCCACCAATTGGTCCATCATCGATTTGACCACACCTGAGGCATCCGTGGCGGGTATATCGCAGTGCAGCCAACCCTGGGTATGGGAAATGGCGGCGACAGAATTTCGCGTACCACCAACCACAAATCCGTTCGACTCCAAGGCTTCGACCAATGCGGCCACACGATCACCGTCGGAGAGCATAAACTCGATATTGCTGCGTATTGTGAAACGTACGTAACCATCCGCGAACTGATCACCGATTTCACACAGTTTACGCAATGTAAAGAGATCCAGAATACGTTGGGTACCCGCTCTCACGGTCCAGATATCATCGCCACTGTCAGCCACATGACGAAGGACCCCCGGTCTGGGATCTTCGTGGTATCGCCAATGACCGAAATTTTCGCGCATCACGGGATGCATATACTGAATACCGTCGGGACAGCCGCTTTCAATCGGGACTCTTCGCTCTGCATTCGCCATCAGGTCTCTCCTCAAGCAACATCCGCTGACGGGTCGTCATGGGGATGGTGTTCAAACCACTTCTGGGCCTCTTCCTCCCACTGATCGGTGCGCACATAGGAGTTCTCCCGTGGGTGCACGATCATATTGGGATCCACATCAATATTCAGTGCTTCGATGAAGTTCACCAGACCGATACGTTCGATCATCTCTCCGATGCGCTCATGCTCGAGGGCATTTTCAGCAAAGAAGTCGATGGTCTCCTCTGCCAGCGCCACCAGTTTTTCATAATCCGCCTCATTCTCCAGCTTCATGAACGGAATCATCATGGTGCCGAAACGATCCCCGATCTTCAGGGTTCGTTTACCACCGATCAGCAGGCTGACACCTCTATCCTTACCGGGGGAGAGCGCCTTGGGCATCACATTGAGACAGTGCATACAGCGAACACAGTCGGCATTCTCCACCTCCAGCCTATCCTCATCGGTCAGTGAGAGTGCGTGGGTGGGGCAGCGGCTGATGACGTGGTCGATGATGTATTGTCGACCTTTATCAGAGAGATACTGTTTCACTTCGGTCTGATCCACCTGCATATCGTCTCGCCAGGTACCGATTACTGCAAAATCGGCACGCTCGATGGCATTCATACAGTCGTTTGGGCAGCCGGAAACCTTGAACTTGAATTTATACGGTAGCGCCGGCCGGTGCATCTCGTCGAGGAAGTTGTTGACCAGGCGACGATGGATCTCATGTTCGTTGGTACAGGATTGCTCACAACGACCGGATCCCACACAGGACTGAGCAGTACGCACACAGGGTCCGGCGCCGCCTAAGTCAAAACCGTATTCATTGATCTCATTGAAGAAGTGTTGGGTGTTTTTTGTGTTCGCTCCGATGAACATGATGTTGCCCGTCTGACCGTGAAAGGTGACCAGGCCGGAGCCCCACTTCTCCCAGCTGTTTGCCAGCTGCCGCAGGATATCTGTGGTGTAGTAGTTTCCCGCAGGGGGTTGCACGCGCAGTGTATGAAACTCCTTCGATTGTGGAAACAGATCGCCAACGCTTGAGAAGCGGGGAATGATCCCGCCCCCGTAACCAAAAACACTGACCGTACCCCCTTTCCAGTACCCCTTTCGGGTCTCATAGGAGTGCTCCAATTGACCCAGCAGGTCATTGGTTGTTTCTCTAATACGGCGATCGGGATGAGTGTCACGCAGTCTTTTGATGCCTGTGACAAAGCTAGGCCATTCGCCACTTTCCAGCTGATCGAGCATAGGTGTCGGGTGAGACTTCATCAAAATGCCTCCTGTTCCTGGCTGCTCAACCCATCAATCCCGGCTGATGCTGTGCCATATGAACCGAACATGATTGTCGTCTGTATCCCCCAATAATAGTTGATAAAAATGGTAGGTTAATATCACCTTTGGAATAGACAGACTCAATCTCTGTAGCGAAAAACAGGCTGTGAACTCCCATCCGGTCTATTTGGTTCTTTTATTTATCCATGTCAACGTCAATGACATTCCGGACAAAATAGCGCCAACCGCTATGAGTGATGTGATCGAAAACGTGGAGAGGCCGGAGAGTCCCTGTCCAATATTACAGCCACCGGCAAATACCGCCCCAACACCCATCAGGATGCCGCCCAACAGATAGCTGCCTACCATTGAACCTGCAGGGGGTACCCAATGAAATCTGCCGGATATGAGTGCGCTGACGAAAGCGCCTAAGATCATTCCCGGTAGTAGATAAAAGGCGAAATGGTTGCCTGTAACCTCACCTGTCGATAAATAAACCGCACCACGAGAAAGGGGGCCAGCGACCGCGATGGAGGTGGGAGGCAATTCAAAAAAATCATCCTGGCCCAGTACGCCGGTTATCCACCAACTGATAACGACACATAGGCCGATACCGCTACCATAAAAGATATAGGACCAGTTGTTTTGTTCTCTTAAGTGAATGTAAAGAAAGATTATGCCTGTCACTACTACCATAACTGGCAGCAGATAGTGAGGTTGGCCTATCAATTTGGAGAGTGAGGCATCACCTGGTTCAAGATCAATGGCTGATGAGGCAACCCACGCCCTGGCTGGGTCCAATATACCAATCAATGTGGCCATACCGGAGAGTGCGAATGCCAATAGGGTGACAATTGCACCGATATTGCCTTCTGCAGACCGAACCAAAGTTCTTGACGCACATCCACCGGACAACATAGCACCGATACCGAATATGAGTCCGCCAAACAGTGCGCCAGCCCAGTTAAAGGTCGGACGTCTGTAGGGAGATGTGCCAATATCGACCAAACCGATCAATTCGAGAATAAGCGTTCCGGATAGTGCAATAATGATAGCGGCAATGTAGCCATCCAAATGCCGGTAGTCCCCCATCAATTTAGAGTTACTGATCGCAGAGACTGCACAAAATCCTGATCTTTGTGCCAAAAGACCGAAGAATGTGCCTATGACCAACCCTCCGCCGATTAGCCATGCTTTGGATAATTCATCCATAATATTTTATTTAATCGTCGTAGTTATCCTGTTTGACTTGCCCAAGTTGTCTGCCCAGGTGATAGTTATCACTTCTCCTGCCTCTCCTGAAAGCAGTCTGAATGATAGATAGGGATTTCTCGATACTCCCCAACCCCAATGACATGAAAGTACGACAACTCCTCTATGTTCACATGTCACCTCTCTGATAAAAAAACGTGGAATTTTCACTCCGGTTACTTTGTCTCTACGATTGCCTGTTTCCATAGGGTGTCTGAGGAGCATGCGTACTTGTACATAACCCGTTTTTTTTCTCGCCAGAAGCTTATGCTTTTGTGTGGACATAACAATAACCTCAAATCCAATTGTGGGAGACTCAGGCACATCCTCCTGCGGTTACTTTGATCTTTTTGCTCGCGCTGAAATAGCCGTTGTCAGTCTCGACTACTGCTATGACGGACCCGGATCCCCCCATCTTGATTCTTGTACTGATTGTTGGAGCAATATTCGATGTCATTTGATATCTGGCAATGACTGGATTGGGGTTTTTGTCAGATAAAACAGTGATTGTCTTTGTTGCTTCAAGTTCACTAGTAATTGTGACCGGAACGGTACTTCCATCCTCAACGATTTTATCCACTTTGAGTTTCACTCGATCACTGGTTTGTAACTTGTGTAAGGGTTGCCCGGTAATCTCTTTAATTGCACGATCAATCGTGTCTGTATGGAAGATATAATTTGGCCAGCTCGCACTGATTTTGGATGAGTAGAATCCGAAACCAGATAGGGCAAAGGTGTATAAACTTAGCATGATCCCTGACTTTAAGAGTTCTCTTCGCTTCATGATATTCACCCTGACATGGTCCATAGATGATCATCTGTCTGTATTCACTGATTGTGAAATTGTATTGGTTCAGGCCTGTGTGTTTACGCTGTCGTATAAACCAGGATAGTATTTCTCAACTTAGATCCATGTTGTTTTAGTTTTTTTCGGTAGTGTCAAAAGTCTTTCGCACTTTTCATTGGCGGTGTCTCGTTGATCAAGCAGTCAATTGATTTTCCAGTTGCTGTTTTTCCAGTGGCACCATATTCAGATACCTGCGCAGTCCCCACTTGGT